>NZ_JBFRYH010000030.1:0-23811 GCF_040984445.1 Streptococcus handemini | reverse complement strand
AATAAGCAAACAATTTCTAACTTTTCTTCTACTGATTTTGGACTTCTTTTGGACATGTGAAAACTCCCCTTATAGTGTCTAGTGAATTTTGGTTTTTTCACTGTCTACTATATGGGGAGTATATCAGAGGAAATCAAGCGAGTTTTTTGCTTTATTCGGCTCTTTCATTTAAAAATACGATGAACAGAGAAATGATAAAACAGATTTAACCTTATCGCCTGACATAGAAAGAAGTACTCCCTTCCTGCTCGATTTTCATTTGATAACTAACAAAACATATCTATCAAATGAAAATTAGATTTATCTGCTTGCTCCGTCTATCCGAAAACTTTCTTCAGCACTTCACCAATAGTCGTTACGCCAACGACTTCGATTTCTTTAGGAATTTGTAAGCCTGCAAGGGAATTTTTCGGCGCATAAAGCTTGGTGAAGCCCAGCTTAGCGGCTTCATTGATTCGTTGCTCAATGCGATTGACACGACGGATTTCACCGGTCAAGCCGATTTCACCGATAAAACAGTCTTGAGGATTGGTTGGCTTATCCTTGTAGCTGGAAGCAATCGCCACCGCAACTGCCAAATCAATTGCTGGCTCATCTAGTTTGACACCCCCAGCTGACTTGAGATAAGCGTCTTGGTTTTGGAGCAACAAACCAGCTCGTTTTTCCAAGACCGCCATGATCAGACTAGCCCGATTAAAATCAAGACCCGTCGTTGTGCGCTTGGCATTGCCAAACATAGTCGGTGTCACCAAGGCTTGTACTTCTGCTAAAATAGGGCGCGTGCCCTCCATGGTCACGACAATACTGCTGCCAGTCGCGCCATCCAAGCGCTCCTTCAAAAAGACTTGACTGGGATTGAGCACCTCGACTAAACCTGCTGACTGCATCTCAAAAATACCGATTTCATTGGTAGAACCAAAACGATTTTTGACTGCACGCAAGATACGAAAGGTATGCTGGCGCTCCCCCTCAAAATACAATACTGTATCCACCATGTGCTCTAGCATCCGAGGACCCGCAAGTGTGCCCTCCTTGGTCACATGCCCTACGACAAAAGTCGCTATATTATTGGTCTTTGCAATCTGCATTAGCTCCGCCGTCACTTCTCTGACCTGGCTGACCGAACCTTGCACACTAGAAATTTCAGGGCTCATAATGGTCTGGATGGAGTCGATAATCAAAAAATCAGGCTGAATCTTCTCAATCTCCGTCCGAATACTCTGCATATTGGTCTCGGCATAGAGATAAAATTCACTATCAATGTCACCCAATCGCTCTGCTCGCAATTTAATTTGCTCTGCCGATTCCTCACCACTCACATACAGAACCGTTCCCTTTTGTGATAGCTGGGTCGATACTTGCAGGAGCAAAGTTGATTTTCCAATCCCTGGATCTCCCCCAATCAAAACAAGGCTTCCTGGCACCACGCCACCCCCTAAAACGCGATTGAACTCCTCCATATCTGTCTTTGTACGGCTCACATGGCTAGAGGTCACCTCCGCCAACTTCATCGGACGTGTCTTCTCGCCTGTCAAGGACACACGCGCATGCTTGACCTCTGCAACCTCGACTTCCTCCACAAAAGAAGACCAAGATCCACAGTTGGGACAACGACCCAGATATTTAGGGGAATGATACTCACAATTTTGGCAAATAAAAGTTGCTTTTTTCTTTGCCATGCTTAATTCCCCGTTGAACCAAAGCCGCCTGTACGCGTGCCAGTCGCCTCATCACCATCTGCTAGTAAAAAGGGTGCAAATACCGCTTGGACAATCCGCTCTCCAACTTCAAGTACGACTGGCTCATCCGTGATATTTTGCATTTGGGCAAAAATGTGACCTTCATTACCTGGATTTCCATAGTAATCGCCATCAACGACACCAACCGAGTTAATCAAGACCAGTCCTTTCTTACGAGGATTGGACGAACGGTCATAGAGATAGAGAACTTCTCCTTGTTGCATATAGGCTTTCACACCTGTCGGCACCAGCTTAATCTCACCAGGTGCTAGCTCCATGCGCTCTGCCACTTTCAAATCATAACCCGCCGCATGGGCTGTTTCCCGCTTTGGCAGTAAGTTTTCATCTGTAAAGTGCGATACTAATTCAAAACCACGTTGTTTCATGTCTATCTCCTATCTATTCTGATTCCTATTATACTATATATTCGGAAAAAATGAGGAAAAAGGGATAGCAGACAAAAACTATGGTATACTAAAACTACTAAACATTCTCATTGCAAAAAGGAGGCTCCTATGAAATCATTGATTCGCCCTGCTATTGCTAGCTGTATCCTTATCTGGCTCTTTGACCTCGCCATGGTCATTACCTTTTATCAGGTGCCAAGCTTCTACATCAATCACCACCAGTTACTCTATTCTATTTTTCTCATCTTGCAACTATACTGCATCATTTTAACTGTCTATGGAATTCTAAAAAAGCTGGTCACTCTTCCCCTAGTCTCCTTTGCAACTTTCATTTTCAATGCCCTCTCCATTTTCGGCTACATCCTCTTGGTAATGCTAGTAGGATAAAGACAGTTCAACGATTTAAAAAACAGCACCGAGCAAGGTGCTGTTTTGATGTATATATAATAGACTGATCATAGTTTTATTCTCCATTCATGTAAAAATGCTATTCCCACAATTAAAACAAGTTCTGACCTGCAAAAACAGTAAACTGACAGATTATCATAACGCTCCTAAGCACAAGAGCAATGTACCTAGCTCATGTTATTTTAGAGATATTCACAGACTTACCTAGTTTAACAATAACAAAGAAAGAATAATGGTTCATCAATCTTCTATGAACCATTATTCTTTCTCTAAATTAAGCAACTATACTGCTTAGCGATCTCCGAAATTTTATCATACCTTTCCTGAGATGCTAAGGTATTGAATTCTCCACCAATCCCAACTGCATCCACTCCTGCCTGAAGCCATTCTACTGCATTTTCAAGAGACACTCCGCCAGTAACCATAATGCCAACCTGTGGCAAAGGTGCCTTGATAGCTGCAATATATTTCGGTCCAAAGGCACTTCCTGGAAAGAGCTTAATGAGCTCACTTCCAGCCTCTAACGCAACTGTCATCTCTGTGAGAGTCATGCACCCTGGGATATAAGGAACAGCATAAAGATTACATATTTTCGCCGTTTCTAAGTGGAAGGACGGAGAAACAATATAATTAGCACCTGCTAAAATAGCTTGTCTAGCCGTTATGGCATCGAGAACTGTCCCAGCTCCAATACAGACACTCAAATCATTTGCATATAACGTACGAAGCTCTTGAATAATCTCACTGGCATATTGATTGGTATAGGCGACTTCAATAGCTTTAATCCCGCCGTCTACACATGCAATAGCGGCACGTACACCTTCTTCTTTGGTGGCTCCTCGAATGACCACAACAATCTTATGTTCCCTTAATGTATTTATGGTATCTGATTTCCCCATTCTTTACTCCTTTACCGCACAATGTCTTGTTTACCAGCTAGTAGACTACGAATATCTGCTTCACTTTTTATCATACTGTCTCCTGCTACTGTACATTTCAATGTCGCACTTGCGACTCCAAAATCTAAGACTTCTTTTAATGAAGCTTGCTTGATCAATTGATGCAGCGCACCTGAAATAAAGGCATCACCGCTACCCACCCTTTGTAGCACAGGTGTTTTCAAAATGAGGGATTCTTCAAAACACTCTCCCAACGCATAGGCTTGATAACCATTTCTTCCATACTCATCTGTTGAACGGAGGGTATGGAAAATCGTTTGAAAAGAGTATACCTGCTTCAATTGAAGCATCCGTTGTCGGACGTCTTCTGAATTCGCACTTTCTCGTGGAAACATCGAGGTATCTTGATCGTCTATCATGAGAGGGTCAATACCAAAGCAATCATCTGCATACATTGCAAATGTAGAAAACACCTTCTTTGCATCTGTGACATTAATCATTTTGGTTCGCAAATTTAAATCCATTGAAATGCGGATATTTCTTCGTTTGGCTTCTTGTACTAATGTTAGCAATAATTGACGGACAGATGGACCAATTGCCACCGTTATACCACTAAAATGAAAGTGGGTTATTCCCTTAAATAGAGCATCCATATCCAGCATATCCGCTGTCAATTCGCTGATACTCGTATGCTTTCGATCATAAAAAACTTCACTCTGACGGCACCCATAGCCACTCTCAAGATAATAAGTACCAATACGATCTCCCACTCGATAAACACTAGTCGTATCAATCAAATGTTGACTCAAAAAATGAAGAAATCGATCGCCAACTTTACTGGAAGGTAGGGCAGTCAATAAGCACGTATCAACCCCCAATGCCTGTAAATTACAGGCAATATTTACTTCTGACCCTCCAAAAAAAGTTTGGCTTAGTACGCCATCTCCAAGCTCCGCATATTCTAGTGGCGTAATACGGATTAAGGGCTCTCCAAATAGCAATAATTTTGACATCAGCTCTCCTTTTCTCGAGACACATTTTTGTCTTAATCTGCTAACACATCTCGTAAGTAGGCTGCAACAGCTTCATCTTGACAATTGCTAAAGAAATATTCTTGGAATTTTTCACCAGAAATTGTTTCTTTCAAATATTCTTGATCAATCGTCTTCAAAATCGTTAGCAAATCTGTATGCGTAATCTCTTTTAATTCATTTAAAATCCGAGCATTCCGTTGCTCAGGAACCGCTCTCTCTCTTGGGTAACCGCCACCAGCTTTTTCAGCAAATAACCGTTCAAAGATGAGTTTGAGATTCAACTCCGCACCCCAACCAAATCCTTTTGCATACGGAATAGATAGGGCATTCCCCCCATTGATTTGTGAAAATAGATAGGCATCTGTCGGCTCCGCTGCTAGTCCACAAACAACTCCAGGAAAGCTATTTAAAGCCACCATAGCACCTTCGCCTGTTCCACAGCCTGTGACAACAAAATCTGCTGCACCTGTATTTAATAAAATCGCAGCCAACAAGCCATTTTGAACATAGGTTAACTGACTTTCTCCCTCCACACCATACATACCGTAATTGTAGAGTTCATACCCTTTTTTATCTGTTGTTTCTTTTAAAGCATTATAAATGATTTGATTTTTTGACGCCTGGCTATTTTCGTTGATTAATGCAATTTTCATACGATTTCTCTCCTCCTTATTCTGGCTGTTTTCCAATATAAGCTAAAATACCACCATCTACATATAAAATATGACCATTGACAAAATCACTGGCATCACTTGCCAAAAAGACTGCTGGCCCCATCAGATCTTGCGTTTCACCCCAACGAGCGGCTGGTGTTTTTGCGATGATAAATTGGTCAAATGGATGACGAGAACCATCTGCTTGCAGTTCACGTAGGGGAGCTGTTTGAGGTGTGGCAATATAGCCTGGGCCAATTCCATTACACTGAATATTTGCACTACCATATTCTGATGCAATATTACGCGTTAACATTTTTAACCCACCCTTAGCTGCAGCATAAGCACTGACGGTTTCTCTTCCAAGTTCGCTCATCATAGAGCAAATGTTAATAATCTTCCCATGACCCTTTGCAATCATGGATGGAATCACTGCTTTGGAAACAATAAATGGAGCGTTCAAATCAATATCAATTACTTTTCGAAAATCTGCTGCACTCATTTCACACATTGGAACACGGCGAATGATTCCAGCATTGTTGACAAGAATATCAATAATACCAACTTCCTGCTCAATCTGTTTAACCATGGCATTTATACCATCTTCATCTGTTACATCACACACATAACCATGTGCATCAATCCCCTGTTTCTTATAGGCAGCCAGTCCTTTATCGACCAACTCCCTCGTCACATCGTTAAAAACAATTGTTGCGCCAGCATTTGCATAAGCAGTGGCAATCGCAAATCCAATGCCATAGGAGGCTCCTGTGATCAGAGCAATTTTCCCTTTCAAAGAAAATTGACTGAGTGAAAATGTTTGAGTTGTCATAAGATATTTCCTTTCCACTTGGTATAAAGTCGCTATATCCAAATTATATTCTAGTAAACCGGTTTTGTCAATATTTAAACTTATTTTTTATAAAAAACATATCATTTGCAGAAATCTCCTTATTATACCTTTTGTAGAGAAATATGTTTTTTCTGTAATCGCTAACATTTTTTCTAAAAAGCTATTGACAAGTGATGTTCATTGGTATAAAATGATTGATATAAAGTAAACCGGTAAACTCAAAGAAAGGAGTACCTATGATTAACCTTGTACTTGTAGCACATGGACACTTCGCTTCTGGTATAAAAAGTTCACTAGAACTAATTGCTGGACCCCAAGAAAATCTTCGTATTATTGATTTTGTCGCAGATATGTCTGCCGACGAAGTCAAAGACCATCTATTAGAATCCATTAAGGAGGCTTCTCAGACACTCATCTTGTGTGATTTATTAGGCGGAACTCCATTCAAAGTTGCTTCAACACTGATGCTTGAACAACAAACCAGAAATATCTGTGTACTTTCTGGCTTAAACCTTTCTATGCTACTCGAAGTTACCTTTTCTCGAGTCGAATGTTCTTTAGAAGAAGTTGTTGAAAAGGCCATTTCATCCGGTCAAACCGGAATTGTAGATGCACGCCAACTATTTAGTAATTGCCAAGTTGACGATACAGTAGATGATGGGATTTGAGGGTAAAAATATGATTAAAACAATAACGATTGAACCACTACGCAATCCAGAAAAATACGCCCAAGTTCCACTGTTATCAAAAGCAGAGGTAGAACAAGCTATCCAGCGCGTGATTGACCAACTTCAGCTAAATCTAGACTATTTCCAGGAAAAATTTCCAACCCCTGCCACTTCTCAAAATGTCTACCCAATCATGGACAATACCGAATGGACAAATGGATTCTGGACGGGGGAATTATGGCTTGCCTATGAATATAGTCAGAATGAACAATTTCAAGCACTAGCTCATAAAAATGTCCTTTCATTTTTAGATCGAGTCAATAAACGAATTGAATTAGATCACCATGATCTCGGCTTCCTCTACACTCCTTCTTGCATGAGTGAATTCAAGCTAAATGGTAATAAACAGGCTCTGGAAGCCTCATTAAAAGCTGCAGACAAGCTGATGGAACGCTATCAAGAAAAAGGTGGCTTCATACAAGCATGGGGAAAACTTGGTAAAAAAGAAGACTATCGCTTGATCATTGATTGTTTATTAAATATTCAACTCCTCTTCTTTGCCTACAAAGAAACTGGTAAACAAGAGTACTATGATGTTGCCTACAATCACTTTTACGCTTCCATTAACACCGTTGTTCGTGATGATGCTTCTTCTTATCACACCTTCTATTTCGATCCTGAAACGGGATTGCCAGTAAAAGGAGTAACTCGCCAAGGATATAGCGATGATTCTTCATGGGCACGTGGACAATCTTGGGGGATTTATGGTATTCCTTTAACCTATCGTTTTCTAAAAGACGAAAATTGCTTCGGCGCTTTTAAAGGAGTAACCAACTATTTCTTAAATCGTCTTCCAAAAGATTTTGTATCATACTGGGATCTTATTTTTTCTGATGGTAGCGGACATGCTAGAGATTCTTCTGCGACAGCGATTGCTGTTTGCGGCATCCACGAAATGCTCAAATACCTACCTGAAACAGACGAAGATAAGCAACATTATAAGTATGCTATGCATGCAATGCTCCGTTCTCTCATTGAAAACTATGCAAACAAACAAGCTGTCCCTGGGGGAGCAAATCTTCTTCACGGTGTTTATTCTTGGCACTCTGGAAAAGGAGTAGACGAAGGAAATATCTGGGGAGATTACTATTATCTTGAAGCCCTCATGCGATTCTACAAAGACTGGACCATTTATTGGTAGGAGGAAATTTATGACAACACCAAATATTATCATGACTCGTGTAGACGAGCGCCTTATTCATGGCCAAGGTCAATTATGGGTAAAATCCTTGGGCTGTAATACTGTCATTGTGGCAAATGATGCCGTTAGTATGGATAGCATTCAGCAAACCTTGATGAAAACTGTTATTCCAGAATCCGTTGCGATGCGATTTTTCCCTCTTCAAAAAGTGATTGATGTTATTCATAAGGCGAGCCCTGCACAAACTATTTTTATTGTTGTGAAAGAATTAGAGGATCTTCTAACACTTGTAAAAGGAGGTGTTCCAATCACTGAAGCAAACATTGGCAATATTCATAATGCTGAAGGAAAAGAACAGGTCACACGTTCTATCTTCCTCGGCGAAAAAGATAAAGCAGCACTTCGTGAATTAAGCCAAATGTATCATGTGACATTTAATACACAAACGACTCCAAGCGGAAACGACGGTGCTGCAGCTGTTAATATTTTGGATTATATTTAAAAAAGGAGACTTTTATGACAATCAATGTATTTCAAGCCGTCTTGATCGGCTTATGGACAGCATTTTGTTTTAGTGGGATGCTTCTTGGAATTTACACAAACAGGTGTATTATTCTCTCTTTCGGAGTGGGAGTCATCCTAGGTGATATTCCGACCGCTCTTGCCATGGGAGCAATCGGAGAGTTGGCTTACATGGGATTTGGAGTGGGAGCTGGAGGAACCGTTCCACCTAATCCAATCGGACCTGGTGTATTCGGAACCCTTATGGCTATTACTAGCGCTGGAAAAGTTAGTCCAGAAGCAGCACTTGCGCTTTCTACACCCATAGCTGTAGCAATTCAATTCCTACAAACCTTTGCTTACACTATTCGTGCGGGGGCTCCTGAAACAGCCATGAGACATTTGAAAAACCGTAATTTAAAAGGATTTAAATGGTCTATTAATGGTACAGTATGGCTCTTTGCTTTACTAGGATTTTCTCTCGGCTGCCTAGGCGCTTTATCAATGGATACTCTCCTACATCTTGTAGACTTTATTCCTCCTGTCTTACTTAGTGGACTAACTGTTGCTGGAAAAATGCTTCCTGCAATCGGATTTGCCATGATTCTATCTGTTATGGCAAAGAAAGAATTGATTCCATTTGTCCTACTCGGCTACGTCTGTGCTGCCTATCTACAAATCCCAACAATCGGTATCGCTCTCGTAGGAACAATCTTTGCCTTGATTGAACTTTATCATCGACCAGAAAAAACTGTTGTGAAGGAGGAAGTACACGATGACTGGATCTAAAAAATTAGAAAAGAAGGACTATATAAGAACCTCCCTGCGAGCATTTTTCCTGCAAAATGGATTTAACTATAGTAATTACCAAGGTCTCGGATATGCAAATGTTCTTTATCCAGCTTTGAAAAAACACTACGGGGACGATACGGAAGGATTCTATAAGGCATTAGAAGAAAACTGCGAGTTTTATAATACGAACCCTCACTTTGTTCCATTTGTAACAAGCTTACATTTGGTCATGCTCGAAAATGACCGACCTTCTGAAGAAACACGAAGCATCAAAATGGCGCTAATGGGGCCATTAGCTGGTATCGGGGATTCTCTATCACAATTCTGCTTAGCTCCATTATTCTCCACAATCGCAGCATCATTAGCAGGGGACGGTTTGATCCTAGGTCCAATCCTGTTCTTCCTAGCAATGAATATTATCTTAACGACAATTAAAATATCTACTGGTTTATATGGATATAAACTAGGAACGACTGTTATCGATAAATTAAGTGAACAAATGGCAACTATTTCGAACATTGCCAATATTATCGGTGTTACCGTTATCTCAGGATTAGCAGCAACCTCTGTAAAAATTAATGTTCCATTTACGTTTGCAGCCGGAGAAGTACAAGAGGGAGCAAAACAAAGTATTGTCAGTATCCAAGGTATGTTGGATAAAGTGGCACCTGCTCTACTACCTGCTCTTTACACATTGGTTGTCTACTATCTCATCAAAAAGAAAAAATGGACAACCTATAAACTTGTTATCCTTACCGTTATCATCGGAATCATCGGTAGCTGGTTGAAGATTTTAGGCTAATGCATCTATCGATCTTTTCAATTCTACTGATTCTATTAGCTGCTAGTCCACTTTTACTATCAACTCTCTATCATTTTCGTCAACAACGACTACTGAGAGAACAACTAAAGCAACGACACAACTATCTTGCCTCACTAATGGTCGGAGACGAAGTCCTACTTTTATCTGGAATACATGGAAAAATTGTAGCCATCAAAGAAGAACTCATCACCCTACAAATCGCTGACCAAGTGACAATATATGTTGAGAAAGAAAGTATTATGGGTAAAACAAGGGAACTGCTATTTTAGTAGTTCCTTTCTTCGGAGAAGAATTATGAAACAAGCGATTACGAATTACTTAAAAGATTTTGATCGAGAATTCTGTAAACAATACATTTTAAACCACTGTCAAGAAGAATATCAAAAAATTCAAGAGACCAATCAGCGTCTAATGGATAACCGTTTTTTATTTAATGGAAACTGGGACATGGAACCTTGTCCGCACGAGTATCGACTACAACCCTTGAATTGGGAAAGCTTTTTTGAAGATGATCCCGAGTGGGCTTACATGCTCAATAGGCAGGAATACCTACTCACTCTTCTTTTAGGCTACCTCGTAGAAGGAAAAGTAGCATACATTCAACAACTCAAATACTTTATCCTTCATTGGATTGAGCACGTCCCTACCCTCCATCCACAGTCCCTCACCACTCGGACGCTCGACACGGGTATACGTTGTTTTACCTGGTTAAAATGTCTTCTTTTCCTTATTCATTTTGAAGTCATCCATGATACTGAATTAGAGACTATCTGCCAATCCATGACGAAGCAGATTCAATTTATGAAGGCTAGTTATCTTGACAAATATACGCTGAGTAATTGGGGAATTTTACAAACGATCCCAATCATCGCTTGCTACTATTTTTTATCCGATAGACTAGATATTGAAGAAGAATATCAATTTTCCATTCAGGAACTCGAACAACAAATTCAAGTTCAAATTTTGGAAGATGGCACACAATTTGAACAGTCTATTTTATATCACGTAGAAGTCTACAAAGCCCTGTTAGAACTTTCTATCTTGATTCCCGAAAAAGCTATTGTTTTGAAACCCTTGTTAAAGAAAATGGCCTACTACATTGAGATGATGACGGGTCTAGATGGGAAAACCATTGCTGTAGGAGATAGCGATACTTCTGCGACACAAGATATTCTCACCTTATCGGCTCTCTTCCTAAAAGATGAGACCCTATGCGCCAAATCTTCCACTATCGATTTGCAAACGATTCTTCTTCTAGGACGCAAAGGAATTGAACAATGGAAACGGTGGAAAACACAACCACTACTACCTAAATCCCATTTTTTCAATGATTCTGGACATGTCTGTATTAAAAGCCCTTCTAGTTACTTTTTCTTTAAAAACGGTCCGATGGGAAGCGCTCATACACACAGTGATCAAAATAGTTTTTGTTTGCAGTACCAAGGACAGCCAATCTTTATTGATTCTGGTCGCTATTCCTACAAAGATAGCAAAGAACGGATATTCTTGAAAAGCGCCTTGGGACATACAGGTTGTATCATTGACCAAACTCCTCCAGAGGATATTACTGGTTCCTGGTCCTACAATCGTTATCCCCAGCACCTCTTTTGCCAGTATCAGACTCAATTGAACAACCATTATATAGAAGGAAGCTATCAGGCTACTACTTACGCTAAGCCTTATTTACATCTACGAAAAATTCTCATGATTTCTGATACAGTATGGTTCATTATTGATGATATCCAGTGCCAAGGTGAGCACACACTTGCAACTCAGTTTATAGTAGACCCAGAAGTTGTCGCGAAACCGCAACAACTTGGAAGGTTGCATTTGATAAGCGATATTCCTCTAAAAATAGAGCCAACTCTGATTTCTAAACGCTATAACGAACTTGTCACTGGGCAAAAACTCGTCAAAACTCAGACATTCTCTAACCGAATCATCGATTATACGATTATAGCAGATCAAGATTGTCTCATAAAAAAATTGCCTGTTTACCAATCTGATGGGCGATTAGTAGAAAATGCTCTCGCTTTTGACATTCGTCATTCTGAATGGAACAAACTAGTCTTATTCGCACATGATGATATTTTCAAAGGAGAAAAACTTTGTCTAGTTGACGGAATCAAGATGAGAGGAAAAGTTATTGTCTATGACAAACAAACTGGGATCTCTTCACGACTCAAATCATAGAAACACTTCCTCTACCAGGTCTATTCCCTACTATTTCAAAAGGAATGTGTTATAATATAGGTGCTTAGGAGGGACAAGATTGGTGAGAAAATTTACGATAAAAGATATTGCTGAGATGGCCCAAACATCAAAAACGACCATTTCTTTCTACTTGAATGGAAAATATGAGAAAATGTCGCAAGAAACACGAGAGCGAATTGAGAAAGTGATTCAAGAAACCAATTATAAACCAAGTATCGTTGCTCGGGGTCTCAATTCAAAACAGACCAACTTAATCGGTGTTCTTATTGGAGATATTACAAATAGCTTCTCCAACCAGATTGTGAAAGGAATTGAAGATATTGCTCATCAGAATGGCTACCAAGTCATTATCGGCAACAGTAACTATGATCAGGAAAGTGAAGATCGCTATATAGAAAGCATGTTGCTCCTTGGAGTGGATGGTTTTATTATTCAACCAACATCTAACTTTCGGAAATATTCTCGTATTATCGAAGAGAAAAAGAAACACATGGTTTTCTTTGATAGTCAATTGTACGAACACCGGACAAGCTGGGTCAAAACCAATAACTACGATGCCGTCTATGATGTCACCCAAGCTTGTATCAAAAAAGGGTACGAAAAATTTATACTGATTACTGCCGACACAAGTCGATTGAGCACTCGTATCGAAAGAGCGACCGGTTTCATTGATGCCTTAACCGATGCAAACCACACTTACTCTAGCTTAACCATTGAAGACGAACACACCAATTTAGAACGAATAAAACGTTTTTTACAAGCGGAAATCCAACCTGAACAGAAGACACTCGTATTTGCCCCCAACTGTTGGGCACTCCCTTTAGTCTTTACAACCATGAAAGAACTAGATTATACAGCTCCTCATGTAGGTCTGTTGGGGTTCGATAATACCGAGTGGACAGGACTTTCTTCTCCTAGCATTACAACTATTGTCCAACCTGCATTCGAGGAAGGACAACAGGCAACTAAAATTCTCATCGATCAAATTGAAGGGCGGCATCAAGAGGAAAAACAGCAAGTCCTCGATTGTAGTGTCAACTGGCAAGAGTCTACGATGGGATAATTCCCTTTCATTACAAAAATAGCTCATATAAGATTATTAATTCACCTACACTACAACTTTCACCTTCAGTGCCCTCTCCATTTTCGGCTATATCCTCTTGGTGATGTTGGTGAGATAATACCCATCCAAAATCAAAAAATAACACGATGTATCGAATAGCAAAGTAAGATTCCATAGTTTAGAGCGAACGAAGTGAGCTTATACTCTATAAAAATCAAAATCTGACTAGGCAACGAAATCGTAGCTAGAGCTGAAGTTCAGCAAGGTGAGTTAACGACGTAGACTTTGATTTTTGACGAGTATTAAAAGGATTTTTTCGTCGTAGTAATATTGAGGCTGGGCAAAAAGTACCCAAACTGTTCAGTTTTATAGTTTAATCAGCTTAACGCAGTAGTTGTTTGGTTTGTAGAACGTTGATAAATCAACATTCTACAAACCTAGTCAACCTTTCGGGTGGGACTACAAAATCGATTTCTACGAAATCACGATTTTTGTCCCACTGCCAACGGAATTTTTGAGGCCTAGGCTCAAAAATTAGGAATAAAACTCCGAAGAAGATTGCTTCCGTCCGTACTACACAAGAAAAGAGCAAAAAAGTTATTTTTTGAAATGAACTGAGTATAGAAATCCAATTTAATGATTTAAAAAAGAGCACCGAGCAAGGTACTCTTTTGGTTTATTCAAAGACAAACTGATTATGGTACAGCTCTGCGTAGAATCCGCCGAGTTTGAGGAGTTCGTGGTGATTCCCCTGTTCTAGTGAGAACGATAATATTCTTCCACTTCTTTTTCCAAACGATCTGCCATGTCACTCAGGTCGGCAGCATGCAAAAGGGTCAAACCTTTTTGGATAAGAGTTTTATCATTTTGACACAACCCCAAGCGAACCCTTACAAACCCTAATTGATCAGCTCGTCGGCTATCACGAGCTAGCTCATCAATTCTCTCTGTTACTCGTAAACAGTTTTTTAAGTCATGCTTATGCAAAAAAACAGTACTCATATTTGCCAAAAGAGAGAATTGACTAGTCATCACACCTTGAAATCTACGGTATTTTTCTAAAGAAAGCAGCACCTTCTCTACGATACTTTCCATCTGTTCATAAGGAAAGCAAATCATGACTGCATTTAGCTTTCTAAGATCTGATAAGTACCAGGTATCACACCTCTCCAACTCCTGCCACATTTCTTGAGCCAGAATACGAGAAGCATCGCCAGTGCCATCCTGACAGATTGACAAACAAAGTTGGTATAGCCTCGCAATTCTCTCCACTCGAATGTCTTGATGCCTTTTTAAATAATTCTGACAACTTTCAAGCATTTCTTGAAACTCACTAGTAGTCCTTAAATGAGATGAAAAGTTTTCAAACTCTTCAATAATATTAACTCTCTCTGAAGGAGCATAGTAGTGGCAGATATAGTCAAATTCCGCAAAACTTATATCTAGTTGCCGTAAGATATGCTCAACTTTATCTAAGCTAGGAACTTCCTTATTATTCTCAATTTTAGAAAGGGTCGTACGTGACAAAAAATCACCACATATTTCCTCCTGAGACAGCCCTTTCGCTTTCCGAATTTCCTTTAATACCGTGCCAAAGTCCCAACGCATCAGCAACACCTCCTCACGCTGTGAATATTGTTTACATTTTGTGTAAACGCTTTAATTATATGGTATCATATTCTCGTAAAAAAGGAAATATTTTTTAGGAGGAAATTCTTATGAAACGCATGAAGTATCTCAAGTTATTTTTCACTGTAATGCTTCTCATCAGC
The DNA here is from genome assembly GCF_040984445.1 of Streptococcus handemini. Taxonomy (NCBI): domain Bacteria; kingdom Bacillati; phylum Bacillota; class Bacilli; order Lactobacillales; family Streptococcaceae; genus Streptococcus; species Streptococcus handemini. Next base: position 8,784 of record NZ_JBFRYH010000030.1, on the reverse strand, counting down.
TCGTCAAATCTCCCTCAATTATTAAGAGAAGGTTGGGGATATATGTGGGGCCTTTAATGTATCTAGCCAGAACTCATTATAAAATTCCTCTACCTACTCTAAAAACGGAGACAATATATTGGGTGAGGAGCTGAAACTATATGAGACAGGGAGCAAGGAGGATTGTATGAATTTTTTCAAAAATAAAATCTCAAATCATATCTTATCCTATTCTTTAGCCTTGATTTGCATAGTAGGCGCTACTCTACTAAAAGCAATGACACTAAGGGAAGCTACAGTAGCTATTGCTTTTCTACATTATCCTACTTCTTCTAGTGATAGTCATCTACTCAAAAAAAGCATCAGCTGCTTAACCGCTTTTCTCATACTGCTCATGATGTGGCATATCAGTAAGCCGTGAATGAAAGGAATAGAAAAATGCTAAAATCAAATATTTTTTTATAAATTGTTACACATCATTCTGATTATAACTGTCCTTAGCTTTGGAAAACAAATTTTCGCAGATGAAATACCTTCAAGCTACATGGAAAAAAATTGAAACTTCCACACATTTTCAAACATATCAAAATCGTATCATTGATGGTCCTCATATCATTACGACAACTGATCCAAATCAAGCAAAGCCTATCTACTTTGTACAATACACAGTAGAAACACCCTATTCTGAGAAAATTTTGACCACCAGATACGACCAAGAGTTCCAAATCAATCTATCCACAACTATTACTGGACTACTATACTTTAAATACGATTCGAACTCAAACTCACTTGAAACTTATTTGATAGATTATTCCTTATTGGAAAAAGAAGGGAAAGTTTCCTTTAACAACCTTACTACAAATTCCAGCGTAGCTTTTGATGCTACTGAATTAAACCCAGACCTAGATTCTCTTTGGGAATCTATGAGCCATGATAAATCAAACTTAGTTATTGAAACAGAACAAGAAATCGATACTCGTTTAGAGGAGCATTCATCAGACTTTTGCCTAGCTTGGGCTTGTACCAAATATAAAGAAGGTGGTGGGCAGTTTGATTCGATTGTAGCACAATCGGAGGGTTTCTGTGTAAATTAGCTGGAAAAAAACTATCATTCGGTGGTGAAATTCTTTGTGATGGCTTGGTCATGGTTGATTGTTATGTCCCAGCTTATAAGACTTGTGTAGACTGGGTTTGGGAAACTCACTTCTGTCCAATATAATCCCATCTTATATTTCCACACTTCAAAACTAGAAAAATTCATCCCTATTTCAACCAGATATCCACTCTCATACTATCCCTCGCAACCTCCATTTTCGGCTATATCCTCTTGGTGATGTTGATGGGATAAAAATCCAATTTAACGATTTAAAAAACAGCACCGCGCTTGGTGCTGTTTTGGTTTTATTCAAACACAAACTGGTTATGGTACAGTTCTGAGTAGAATCCGCCGAGTTTGAGGAGTTCGTGGTGATCTCCTTGCTCGATGACTTCTCCGTCTTTTAAGACGATAATCTGGTCTGCATTCAAAATAGTCTTTAGGCGGTGGGCAATCACAAAGCTCGTGCGACCAGCTGCGATAGCTTCCATAGCAGACTGAATCTTGGCTTCTGTCACGGTATCTACATTGGATGTAGCTTCATCTAGGATCAAAATTTGCGGATCCGTCAACAGAGTGCGGGCAATGGAAATCAACTGCTTCTGTCCCGTTGAAAAGACATTATTTTCATCATCTACATAGGTATCATAGCCCTCTGGCAGACTCATAATAAACTCATGGATATGAGTCGCGCGTGCTGCGGTTTCTACCATCTCCTGTGATACATCACCTGCCCCAAAAGCAATATTATCACGAATAGTTCCCGAAAAGAGGACCGATTCCTGCAAGACAATCCCAACATTTTGTCGGAGACTGTCTAAATCAAATTCTCGAATATCTCTTCCATCAAAACGAATACTTCCTGCATCGACATCATAGAATCGGTTGAGCAGATTCATAATCGTCGTCTTACCAGAACCAGTTGGGCCAACAACGGCTGTCATCTGACCCTTCGGCGCTACCATGCTAACCTGTTTTAAAATCGGTTTACCTGCTACATAGCTAAACTCAATTTGGTCAATCTCAACCTTATCCTTCAATTCGGTGAAAGCTGGGGCTGCCTGCGGACGCACTTCTTCTATTTCATCAAACATTTCCTGAATCCGGTGCGCTCCAGTAAAGGCTAATTGCATCTCTGCCCAACTGGATGCAACCTGCATCATTGGCTGATAGTATTGCTGCGAATATTGGACAAAGGTTACCACTAAGCCCAGCGCTGCTGCTGTTGATAGCTTGTTGTCAGACAAGGCAATTGTTGACCCTACAAAAATGACAATGGCTGTGTTGACAAGACTAAGGCCATTCATAACAGGAAAGAGTAAGCCTGAAAAAATACGCCCTTTGAAGGTTGCCTGTCGGACCTTGGCATTGCGCTCCATAAATCCTTCAATGACTTCTTCCTGCAATCCTTGCACAATAATCGCCTTCTGTCCCGAGATATGCTCATCCATATAAGCATTTAATTGACCAACTTCTTGTTGCTGCAAATCTGTGTATTTCCGTGACATACGGATAATAAAGACGAGAAAGGCAAAGGCAAGCGGACTCGTTGCCACAACCACCAATGCCATCTTAGGATGTTGAGCAAACATCATGATGACAATCCCGATATAGAGGACCGACTGGGTCACCACATTGGTCAAGGACATGTTAAAAGCATTTTGGATATTATCCAAGTCTGACGTAAAACGAGACAGAACATCACCATCTTGATGTTGGTCAAAGAAACGAACCGTCAAGCGCTCAAGTTTCCCAAATAGACCTTTACGCATCTGATTGGTCGAGTAGGAAATGATTCTGGTAAACAAAAGAGCATAAGTCACGGCACTAGCTGCCATGAGAAAAACGGCTACAAGCAAACTCCGCAAGGTGGCAAAAAAGACGGAAGGATCTATAGCCTGTCCCGCTGCCATTTTCTGTGCTAACTCTGTCAACTCCGTCACTGCTTTTCCCATATAGACAGGGGCAATTACCTGCATACCAGTCGAAAGAAGAATGGCTAGAAAAATAATGGCAAAGGATAGTTTGAATTGTTTAAAATAGGTCCAAAAAAATCGTGCTGTTTTCATCTATTCTTCCTCCTTTCCTTTCTGGGTTTCAAAAATTTCCCGATAAACGCTATTAGTTGCAACCAATTCCTTATGGGTACCTTGACCAATCAAGCGACCTTCATCTAAGACCAAAATCGTATCTGCCTTCACAACAGACGAAATCTTTTGGGCAATGATAATCGTTGTCGTACCCTTCAAGTCCTTGTTCAAAGCTTCTTGAACCAACTTTTCAGACTTGGCATCAAGGGCTGAAGTAGAATCATCTAAAATGAGGATTTTAGGACTCGCAACTAAGCCACGAGCAATCGACATCCGCTGCTTTTGACCACCTGAGAAGTTGTTGCCTCGCTCTTCCACATCACTTTGATAACGATCTGGCATACGGTGGATAAACTCCATGGCCTGTGCAATCCTTGCGGCACGTTCCAGCTCCATATCATCGGCATTCTGCTTGCCCTGTCGGATATTGGAAGCAATAGTACCTGAAAAGAGAATGGCTTTTTGCAGAATGATCGAAACCGTTTGGCGCAAGGTTGTTTGACTAACCGTTTTAATGTCTACCCCGCCAATTTCAATTCGTCCTTCTTGGGGATCAAATAAGCGTGGAATGAGTTGGGCAAGGGTTGATTTCCCCGCACCTGTTGCTCCGACCACACCAACCATTTGACCCGCTTCAATCTCAAAACTAATCTCTTTCAAGGTCGGCTGTTCATCTGTCGGATAGGTAAAGGTCACATGATCAAATCGAATACTTCCTGTCAATGCTTGATCTGGCACATCTTGGTAAATCAACGCAGGCTCTGTCGCCAAGACTTCCTGAATACGGCGAATGGAAATCATGGCACGACTAGCATTACTTCCCATAAACCCAACCATAATAATGGCAAACATAATTTGAATCAAATAGGTATTGAAAGAAGCAAGCTTATTGATTGCCTCTGGACTGTGTCCTAGCATGCCGTAAACTGAATAAATAGCCGCGTAAATAGCCAGATAAGAAATGAGAATAAAGACAGGTTCTAAAAAGGAAAAGCCACGTCCAATAAAGAGATTTAAAGCAAATAAATCATCTGATACCGCATCAAACTTTTCTGCCTGTTTTTTCTCTTGGACAAAGGATTTGACCACTCGCACCCCACGCAGATTTTCTTTTGCAATGGCATTAATCTTATCCACCAATTGCTGGAAGCGACCAAAACGCGGTCCCATAACACCCATAATGACGGTCATCGTTGCCCCAATGAGGACAATCATGAGTAGAACAATCCACCATAAAGACGGCATGGTCATAATGGCAAAGAAAACACCTCCTGCAAACATCAAGGGAAGACGTAACAAGACTTGGAAGGTCATCATGAGCAAATTTTGAACTTGAGAAATGTCATTGGTCATCCGCACTACTAAATTTCCTGCATTAAAGGCCTCAATATTGGCATAAGAAAAGGTTTGGATTTTCTTAAACATCTGCTCTCTTAAATCAGCCGATACAGACTGGGCAATATAGGCTGCAAGTACCGTATTGATAGCTCCTGCAAGTAATCCTATACCTGCAATCCCTAGTAACCAGCCACCTAGCTGATAGATACCTGCTTGGTTATTTTCTGCTACGGCAGCTAAGACATTTTGTAAAAATCGAGGCTGCAATAAACTGCTCGTCACATATAAAAAGACCATACAAACGGAAGCAAGTGCATACCATTTGTATTTCAGAATTGCTCGAATCAGCATAGAAACTCCTTTGAATACATAATGCCTTCCATTCTATCACATTTAACAGGTACTTTCAACCTTTTTTGCTATTCTAAAAAAGATTGCTCATGCAAATTTTTCCTAAATATGATAGAATAAGGAGATGATTACTCCCACAGAGAGGAAGCAAAATGAACAAACAAAAAATTGCCGTTCTCGGTCCAGGATCATGGGGAACAGCCCTTTCGCAGGTCCTTAACGACAATGGCCACGAAGTCCGTATTTGGGGAAACATTCCTGAGCAAATCGACGAAATCAATCAACACCATACTAATACACGTTATTTCAAGGACATCGTCCTAGATTCTGCTATTACAGCCTATAAAGAGTTGAGTGAGGCTTTAGACGGTGTGGATGCCGTGCTGTTGGTCGTACCCACTAAGGTTATGCGCTTGGTTGCAAAACAAGTCGCTGAAACCCTAGACCACAAGGTGGTGGTGATGCACGCTTCCAAGGGACTCGAACCAAAAAGCCACAAACGTTTATCAACAGTTTTAGAGGAAGAAATTCCTGCTGAACTACGGAGCGAAGTAGTTGTCGTATCTGGTCCAAGCCATGCAGAAGAAACTATCATTCGCGATTTGACTCTCATCTCAGCAGCTTCCAAAGACCTAGAAGCTGCTCAGTATGTCCAAACACTCTTTAGCAACCACTACTTCCGCCTCTATACCAATAATGACGTCATCGGGGTAGAAACGGCTGGTGCATTGAAAAATATCATTGCCGTCGGAGCCGGCGCCCTTCATGGGCTTGGTTACGGTGACAATGCCAAGGCGGCTATTATTGCACGTGGCTTGACGGAAATCACTCGTCTAGGAGTTGAAATGGGTGCGAACCCACTCACATATAGTGGTCTGTCTGGCGTTGGTGATTTGATTGTAACAGGAACATCTGTCCATTCACGGAACTGGCGTGCTGGAGACCAACTAGGACGTGGTGAAAAATTAGAAGATATTGAACGCAATATGGGTATGGTTATCGAAGGAATTTCTACTACTAAGGTGGCCTATGAACTCGCACAAGAACTGGGCGTTTATATGCCCATTACTCAGGCGATTTATAGTGTCATTTATCAAGGAGCTAGTATCGAAGAAGCCATTAAACAAATCATGTCTAGCGAATTCCGTCAGGAAAATGAATGGTCATAAAGGAGAAGAACATGACACAAAAAGTTAGAAAAGCTGTGATTCCAGCAGCTGGTTTGGGAACTCGCTTCCTACCTGCTACCAAAGCCTTGGCAAAAGAAATGCTGCCAATTGTAGACAAACCAACGATTCAATTTATTGTAGAAGAAGCTCTCGCTTCAGGGATTGAAGATATTTTAGTCGTTACTGGAAAATCAAAACGTTCTATCGAAGATCACTTTGATTCTAATTTTGAATTAGAGTATAACTTGAAAGAAAAAAAGAAAAATGATCTCTTAAAACTAGTAGATGAAACAACTGGCATTCGTCTGCATTTCATTCGTCAAAGCCACCCTCGTGGACTAGGAGACGCCGTTTTACAAGCTAAAGCATTTGTCGGAAATGAGCCATTCGTTGTCATGTTGGGTGATGACTTGATGGATATTACAAACAAAAAAGCCATTCCACTGACCAAACAATTGATGGATGACTACGAGAAAACCCATGCTTCGACTATTGCTGTCATGCCTGTCCCTCATGAAGAAGTTTCTGCTTATGGTGTCATTGCACCGCAGGGAGAAGGAATCAACGGTCTTTATAGTGTAGAAACTTTTGTGGAAAAGCCAACTCCTGACGAAGCTCCGTCTGATCTAGCCATTATCGGACGGTACCTCCTTACCCCAGAAATTTTTGCTATCTTAGAAAATCAAGAGCCTGGTGCTGGAAACGAAATTCAATTAACAGATGCCATTGATACCCTCAATAAGACCCAGCGTGTCTTTGCTCGTGAGTTTAAGGGAGACCGCTATGATGTTGGCGACAAATTTGGTTTCATGAAAACATCCATTGACTACGCCCTACAACATCCGCAAGTTAAAGATGACCTCAAACAATATCTGATTGAATTGGGTAACAAATTAGACGATAAAAAATAACGAACAAAAACACGAATCCATTCTAGCAGAAAACCAACTGTGGAAAGATTCGTGTTTTTCTATTCTCATTTTATTGACTAAGGCTAATGGCAACCAGATATGAATCTATCTGACATTAATTCGCAGTCATTATTCTAGTCTACATCATTAAAAATTCAGACTTTTTTAATTTTTCGAAATATTATTGCAATTATTTTATTGTCGGCGTATAATACATATATATGTATATCATTTGGAGGCTACTATGAAAAAATTATTATCCTATAATCATCGTTCCTTTTTATTCACCTTTTTTATCGTCAGCTTGATACGAACGGCTGTTGTCTTATCCTTACCCTACGTTAGTGGTGAATTTATCGACACGATTAAATTGAAAGACTGGCATATTTTTCTAAAATTCGCCTTGTTAATTGTCTTTCTGAACATACTTTGCCAAATCATTGATTATGTTTATGACCGCCTCGCAGGTCGGTTAGATAGCCATCTTTGGCAAACTGTGACCCAGAAAACGCAGGAAAATCTTGCAGTATACGATATGAAAAAAGAAGACCTCTCAACGAGTACCATTATGCAACAACTGGGACAGAATTTCGAGATTGTTTCCCCATTCTTTTATGATTATCCAATCAGCATCGTTCTTTATGGGGTACGGGCAATCGTAATTCTAGCTATTTTATCTACAATGTCTTGGCAGTTAGCCTTAATGGTTGGCTTATTCATTCCTGTTTTTATTCTTTTTTCGGAACGCTATGCGGAAAAATTATCAACATATAATCAAAATGTGGTCGATGACATGCAGGCGCAAAGAGACTATCTTTCAGATAGTAGTCGACTAGCTAAGATGACAAGATTCTTAGGTTCTTCACCACTAATTGATTTTAAAAAAATGGGACAACAATACGCTCATCATAAAGCCACTCAAGTAAAAATTACAGCATTTTTTGAGAATTTTCTTTCGTATTCTTTCTTAAATTTAATGATTATGCTGGCGAGTATCATCTCAGCCTATCAGGTTTTTGTCGGTCAGATGACGATTGGTCAATACTTTGCTGTTCAATTGTATGTTTCACAATTTTGGACACCAGTAGAATATTTTCTCAACATTTATCAATCCTATATTTCTAATGCTTCTATTATTAACAGTTTTGTTGATTTTTTAAATCCATCTCTAAAAAAATATGTGGATGTTCCTATTGATAGCATTACCTTAGAAAATTATAGTAGTTTGGACAAGAATCAGACAACTTTGCACCAGCCCCTCCATCAAAAGTTAGAGACAGGGAAGACTTATTTGATTCGAGGGAAAAATGGAGCAGGGAAAACACGGTTAGTTGAGGCAATTTTAGGTTTTCATGGAGCTTATCAAGGAAAAATTGATTATAACCATTTTGGTGAAAATATAAATTTTGCTTATTGTCCAGCTAAGCCCATTGCCTCATCATTCTTTGATGACTCGATTAGCCAAGGTGCTTCAATGGGACAGTTGAAGTTGTATCAGCTGGATCAACTATTTCATGTCGAAAAATCTGTCTACATTTTTGATGAACCGACTAATTTTTTAGATAATGAGCACAAACTGCTAATCAAAGAAAAATTGAAGGCATTAAAAGTGAAGCACAAAAGCATCATTATTCTCATTAGCCATGACAGTGAACTATGGAATCTGGCAGATCAGGTAATTGAACTGTAACTTTGAAAAAAGCATAGGAAAACACGAACACTTTGAACGGCTCCCTGTCAAGTAGACAGTCAAATAATAAAAGATACTAAGCAACCTGATTCCTGAATTCCCAAGGAGTCAGGTTGTTTAATTTTGTTTGATAACGTTGTGTATTGTAAAACTGGATATA
>NZ_JBFRYH010000029.1:0-23834 GCF_040984445.1 Streptococcus handemini | reverse complement strand
TGCGTCAAACGATGAAAGAGATCGAGGTGAATACCGCTTATCGTTGGTTCCTTGGGTTGACTTTGGAAGATAAGGTGCCTCATTTCACAACCTATGGCAAGAATTACAGTCGGCGTTTCCAAGACAAACAGGTCATTTCTGCGATCTTTAGTCATATCCTCAATCAAGCTTTGACTGCTGGCTTAATTGACCCCAGTGAGATTTTCGTGGATGGCACTCATATTAAGGCAGCTGCGAACAATCACAAGTACCGTAAGGCAATCGTTGAGCAACAGGCTAAATTTATGAGTGACCAACTTGAACTTGAGATTGAGTTGGATAGGAAGAAACACGCAAAAAAGTCGTTAAAGCCCGTCACAAAAAGCGAGGGTAAGGAAAAGAAAGTGTCAACGACTGATCCAGAGAGTGGCTGGTTTCATAAGGGCGAACATAAGGAAGTGTTTGCCTATTCTGCTCAGGTGGCTTGTGACAAGCATGGTTGGGCTTTAGCTTATAGTATTGAGGCTGGCAATGTCCATGACAGCCAGGCCTTTCCTGTACTCTTTGCCAAACTTGAACCTTTTACCCCACAATTTCTCATCGCTGACTCAGGTTATAAAACACCCAGTATAGCTAAATTTCTTTTAGACAAGAATATCACGCCTGTTTTTCCTTATACCAGACCAAGAGGGATTCAGGGAAAACTTCGTCCTTACGATGAACACTTTGATTGTTACCTTTGCCCTGAAAATCAGGTTTTGGCCTACCGTACTACCACACGAGAAGGGTACCGGGAGTATAAGAGTGATCCTAAGATTTGCGCAGCTTGTCCACTATTATCAGTCTGCACCGAAAGTAGAAACCATCAAAAGGTTATCACACGGCACATTTGGAAGGATTGTCTAGAAATTTGCGAAGATATCCGCCATCAAAGAGGGATGAAGGAACTTTATCAGAAGCGCAAAGAAACAATAGAGCGACTCTTTGGGACGGCTAAGGAGTACCACAACCTCAGATATACACGAGAAATTGGCAAGTCCAAAATGGAGGATAAAGTTGGGCTGACTTTGGCATGCTTAAATCTCAAAAAACTGGTCAACATGATGGCGGGAAGGCCTTTTTATTTTGCCCTAAACCACTCTTCTAGACTATCTTTTTCAAAAATAACACAGAAATCAAAAAGACAAACCAGGCTCTCGACTAGTTTGTCTTCAGTCTAATAAACTGGTCCAGTGGACCAGTTTATCTTAACAAATTAGTGGATTATGTTAGCCCGAACTTAGAAATACGAAAGTGAGGTTAATCCAGTGGATTATGTTAGCCCGAACCTAGAAATACAAAAGTGAGGTTAATCCAGTGCATTATTTTAGCCCGAGCCTAGAAATTCGACAGCGAGGTTAATCCAGTGGATTTCTTCAACTGACGCACCCAGTTAATCTGAAATTAGATTCTTATCTTGACTGAATCTAATTGCCTTGTCAAATAGTTCATAGTACCAGTCCCAGCTAAAATAGTTGGGATTGTTTTTGCATTCTATTTCGATTTTTTTCTAAATAACTATTGACAATGTAGCGTAAAAGGAGTAATCTTCTATTTAGAAATATTTCTAAATATTATGCGAAGGGAGACAATATGGGCTTATCAGAAACATTGAAAGCGATTTCTGCGCCAATTCGTAGGCAGATTTTGGATAGTTTAAAGGCAGGTCCAAAGTCGGCTGGTGAGATTGTAGAACTCTTTCACTTGAGTGGCGCAACAGTCTCACATCATCTGTCAGTGTTGAAAAAGGCAGGCTTGATTCTAGAAGAAAAGCAAAAAAATTTTATTTATTATCACTTAAATTACACCGTATTTGAAGAAGTGCTGGTTTGGATTGCTAGCTTTGGAGGAGAAAAAGATGAAAAAAATTGATTGGAAACTACTGCTGGTGACAAGCTCTCTTTTCTTGATACCATTGGTTCTTGTCGCCCTTTACTATGGACAATTACCTGCTGTGCTCCATACTCATTTTGGAGTGGAGAATAGTCCAAATCAAATGAGCGATAAATGGATGTCGTTGATTTTTACTCCTTTACTGGCTTTTTTCTTTCATATTTTCTTGTGCATTGTTCTTGATGTTACTAAAAATGGTCAGATTCCCGTTGTTAAGGTGGCTAAATGGTTCACGCCTCTTATTACCACGCTTATAACGGTGATGATTTTGGTGTATCATTTAGGTCATCAGATAGATAATCGTCGTTTAGTCGTCGCTTTGTTAGCAGGAGTATATTTGATTATGGGGAATTACACGCCAAAAGCTGTGGTAGGTATGACCTCTCAGGCCTTAGCAGATAGAAGGAAAACGGCCTATCTATTTATAGGAGGCGGACTTGCCATCCTCATCAGCCTTTTCTTTGCTCCAATTGTTTCAGTAATTGCCTTAGTGATGTTTACCGGTGTAGCGATTATTTGGAGCATTTGTGTCGCAGTAAAAGGTTATCGTCATAGCCGTAAATCGGACATCCTATAAAAGTTAAGGAGAAGATGATGATTACTTATGTGAAACAAGCAAAATTAGATATGACATCTGTTCTTGAATTGTACAGAGCAGTAGAATGGACCGGTTATACAGATCAACCTCAGATGTTAGAACAGGCCTTAGCAAATAGCCTACTTGTTATTGCAGCCTTTGATCAAGAAAAGCTCGTAGGCTTGTTGCGAGCTGTGGGAGATGGTGCTTCCATTCTCTTTGTACAAGATATTCTAGTTTTACCAGACTATCAGCGAAGGGGCATCGGGCGAAGCCTGATGGAAATGCTTTTAGCCAGTTATCATGGTATTTACCAACTGCATCTCTTGACAGGCAGAGAAGAAAAGACAATGGCTTTCTACGAATCCTTAGGATTTAAGGCAGTAGATGAGCTAGACTGTGTAGCGTATACCTATGTAAGAAGGTAAAAAAGCCTCACTCCTTATTGGGAGTGAGGTTTTCTGTAATATAATTCAATTTTTGCTGCCGTGTTTTGCGTTTAAAGAGACTTTCTGCTGACATGGCGCTTGGCTTATCGGGAAAGGATTCGTGATAGAGCAACTCAACTGGTCTGCGACTCTGGGGGCGGGTGTATTTGGCTCCTTTTCCGCTATTGTGAGTGGCGATTCGTTTGGCAATATCAGTCGTATAGCCGGTGTACAGGGTATTATCAGCACATTTGACGACGTACATGTAATGTTTAGCCTTTTCCAAAATAAATGTCCTCGATTTCTGCGGTATAGTTTCCGTTTTCTTGGTGAACAATTAACGGTGGCAAAATCTTCAATCCCTCTAAAGAACCGTCTTTAATGGCCTCAATCAACAGCATATTGGCCTCTTTACCTACCTTGGGATGGATAAATTGAACTCGTTTTGGTGCTAGATTGTAAGCCTTCATAGTATCAATAATTTCAAGGAAGCGCTCTGGCCGATGCACCATAGCTAGTCGTCCATTTGATTTGAGGGCATGGCGGCTTACCGCACAAATTTCTTCTAAGTTGGTCGTGATTTCATGTCTGGCTAATAGATAATGTTCACTAGCTTTCAGATTAGGCTGTTGTTCAACCTTAAAATAAGGTGGATTGCAAAGAATTAAATCAACCTGTGAACGTGGAACATGGTTGAGCAAGTGTTTAAGATCATCATGAATCATCTCGACCTGTTCTTCTAATTGGTTGAGGGCAATAGAGCGCCGAGCCATATCTGCCAATCGTTCTTGGATTTCAATCAGAGTGATTTTCGCCTTGGTCTGAGTGGATGCAAAGAGTCCGACAGCACCATTTCCGCTACATAAATCGACAATCAGTCCTTTTTTAGGGAGTTTTGGAAAACGTGATAAAAGAACACTATCAATCGAATAGCTAAAAACTTCCTTATTTTGAATAATTTTAACATCTGTGGAGAACAGTTGATCAATGCGTTCTCCAGCTTGCAAAGTGTGATTTACCATGGAACTATTATAACACAATTGTCACAGCGGATGAAAAATCTTTTCAGACCTTCAAAATATGGTATAATTAAAGAGAATTCAGCAAAGGAGAGTATAATGTTTTATTCCTACTTACGCAGTTTATTAGTCTTTTTATTATGGGCTGTCAACGGCAATATTCACTATCATGACAGGGAAAAAATTCTACCACAGGATGAAAATTACATTTTGGTAGCGCCGCACAGAACCTTCTGGGATCCAGTCTTTTTAGGCTATGCTTCAGCTCCTAAACAATTTATTTTTATGGCTAAAAAAGAATTGTTCAAGGATCGTGGATTTGGCTGGTGGATTAGCAAGTGTGGAGCCTTTCCCATTGACCGAGATAATCCAGGAACCGCGGCTATTAAATATCCTGTCAAGATGTTGAAAAAGAGCAACCGTTCCTTGGTGATGTTTCCTTCTGGAACCCGTCATTCTACTAAATTAAAAGGGGGGGTTGCTGTCATTGCGAAGACAGCGAAAGTTAAAATTATGCCTGCCACCTATATTGGACCGATGACCGTGAAAAATCTTTTATTAGGAGACCGAATCGACGTTGCCTTTGGTAATCCAATTGATATTTCGGATGTAAAACGCCTTGACGATGCAGGGATTGCAGAAGTCACTCATCGGATTGAGTCAGAATTTAATCGCTTGGATGCTTTAGCACGTGCTGCCCAAACCAGCAAGAAACGCTTGGGCTACTGGACTTTTATCTATCGTGTTCCAGTATTGATTCTAGTCGCATTGGTTCTAAGCTTGACTTATCTCTTTAGTTACCTTGCCAGTTTTGTCTGGCAACCAACTACTAATTTAGATCAGTAAATAATCAAAAACTCGTCCTGAACGAGTTTTTTTCACTTCTCTTTGCGAATAAATAAGTGGAGGTAAGAATATGATTGAAAAATGGATACAGATTTTGCATGACTATAAATGGCAAATTGTAGTACCGTCTGGGATAGTAGCAGTGATAGCGACTGTGTTTTTGATAGGACAAACAGCTCATACAGAAGAGCAAGTTAGCTTAACAGAGTTAGCAAGTAGCAGTGAGCAAGTTGTCGAACAACCTTCTAGCTCACCCTCAGAATCGCAGCTGGTTGTAGATGTCAAAGGAGCTGTCAAGAAACCAGGCATTTACCATTTGTCGGCAGGCAGCCGCATCCATGATGCTGTAGAAGCAGCAGGAGGTTTGACAGAAGCAGCTGATTCTAAGTCTATCAATTTGGCTCAAAAACTAAATGATGAAGGAGTTGTTTATGTAGCGACCAAGGATGAAGCCGTTTCGTTTGTTCCTGCTGTAACCACTTCACCAGCAAACGGAGATAAGGGTGAAAAAGGAAGCCTTGTCAATCTCAATACTGCAACAGAAGTAGACCTGCAGACGATTTCAGGCATCGGTGCTAAGCGTGCTGCGGATATTATTGCCTATCGCGAAAGTAATGGTCGCTTTCAGTCGGTTGATGATTTAAAAAATGTCTCAGGTATTGGTACTAAGAGCTTGGAGAATATTCGTCCGTATGTCACAGTTGATTAAGCGTTTGTCTATTGCTCCTATCCATTTAGCTGTTTTGCTTTTGGCTCTCTATTTTGCGATGTACCGCTTATCTTTTTTATCTGTGCTCATGATAGTGGGCTTGTTGCTGCTACTCTGGTTTCGACAGGGGCGAAAAGTCTGGTATCAAGTGCTTCCGATTTTGGGTTGTTTTTTCCTCTTGTTCGGCTTACAACGGGCAAAAATGGTAATGGATGAAGCGTCAGCTCCGACAGAAGTTAGTCAACTGTTGGTCAAGCCAGACACCATTCAAGTCAATGGAGATAGTCTTACATTTCGAGCAACATCATCAGGGCGTTTGTATACTGTTTTTTATCAATTAAAAAGTGAGCAGGAGCAGGCATATTTCAAGAGCCTGTCAAGCCTGGTAGGCTTAGAGGTAGAAGCAACAGTATCTGAACCAGAAGCTCAGCGGAACTTTAATGGATTTGATTATCGGGACTATTTGAGAACGCAGGGGATTTATCGGACGGTCAAGATTAGCCGAATTACAAAAATACAAAAGCGTCTTTCTTGGAATCCTTTAGATTGGTTATCTGTACTTCGGCGAAAAGCACTGGTGTATATCAAAGAGCATTTTCCAAATCCTATGCGACATTATATGACTGGGTTGTTATTCGGAGAGTTGGACAAGGAATTTGACCAGATGAATGACCTCTATTCTAGTCTAGGGATTATTCATTTATTTGCCTTATCAGGTATGCAGGTAGGTTTCTTTGTGGATAAATTTCGCTATCTTTTCTTGCGCTGTGGTGTGCGAAAGGAAGTAGTCGATTGGTTGCAATTTCCCTTTTCCCTTGTGTATGCTGGCTTAACAGGATTTTCAGTCTCGGTCAACCGTTCTCTCTTACAGAAAATCTTAGCAAATCTTGGCATTACGAAATTAGACAATATGGCGTGTACGATTGTTCTATCTTTCTTGCTTATGCCGTATTTTCTATTAACGGCTGGAGGTGTTTTGAGTTTTGCTTATGCCTTTTTGCTGACGGTATTTGATTTTGAGGAACTGCCACATTATAAGCAGGTGTTAGTAGAGAGTTTGGCGATTTCAGTCGGGATTTTACCTTTGTTGTTGTATTATTTTTACAGTTTTCAACCCTTGTCTATCCTCCTGACTTTTCTCTTTTCCTTTGTTTTTGATGTTGTTCTTTTACCAGGCCTCAGCATCGTGTTTCTGCTAGCGCCACTGATACAGATGACGCAGGTCAATGTTTTCTTTGTTTGGATGGAGAGCTGCATCCAGTGGGTTGCAGGTCTGGGATTTAAACCATTGATTTTTGGGAAACCGACAGCAGTGCTATTGGTCATTTTACTAGCAGTTTTGCTCCTTATGTATGATGCCTATCAGAACCGTAAATGGCGTTTCGTTCTCATTAGCTTAGCAGCTCTGTTATTTTTCGTTGTTAAGCATCCCTTGGAAAATGAAGTCACAGTGGTAGATATTGGGCAGGGCGATAGCATCTTTTTACGGGACATGCGTGGTCGAACGGTTTTAATTGATGTTGGAGGGAAGGTAAGTTTTGCTTCCAAAGAAGGCTGGCAAGAAAAAAATGTGCAAGTAAATGCAGAACGAACGTTAATTCCCTACCTTCATAGCCGAGGTGTGAGTCGAATTGACACATTGGTATTGACGCATACGGATACAGACCATGTGGGAGACCTGGTAGAAGTTGCGCAGGCTGTAGACATTGGCTGCATTTATGTATCTGAGGGGAGTCTGACAGTCCCTGATTTTGTAGAGACATTGAAGGGGCTGAACGTTCCTGTCCATGTTGCCCGAGTAGGAGACAAGATACCGATTTTTGATCGTTTTTTAGAGGTGCTTTATCCCTCTAAGGTAGGAGATGGTGGAAATAATGATTCAGTGATTTTGTATGGAAATGTATTACAGACGCGCTTTCTTTTTACAGGTGATTTAGAGGAAGGGGAGTTGGAGTTGGTCAAAACCTATCCGAACTTACCAGTTGATGTATTGAAAGCAGGGCATCATGGTTCAAAAGGCTCGTCCTATCCAGAATTTCTTGATCATATTTCGCCAAAAATTGCCTTGATTTCAGCTGGGAAACAGAACCGCTATAAACATCCTCATCAGGAAACCTTAGCCCGATTTGAAGAGAGGAAGATACGAATATTTCGGACCGATGAGCAGGGTGCCATTCGCTTTAAAGGTTGGAAAAATTGGAGCATCGAGACGGTGAGGTAAGTAGATGAGTATATCTGGAAAATAAATGAAATTGCAGTTTTATCAAATGTTAAATGTATAAAAAACATCTTATTATTGAATTATTTAACAATTATAAAGTTACAATTTATACAATCCCCTGCTCGTCTTGGAAAGCAGGGGATTATTTACGCAGAAGATGACGTGTGTGAGTCGTTAGGTCGTGTTTCAAAAATAAAATACTCAGACTTTTGAAAAGATGGAGAAATTGAGAATGTTAGTTGAAGTTATTTTATTTTGAAAAATTCTCATTAAAAATATGCAAATTTATTGATAGTATAACTTGAAAGCGCATTCTTTTTGTGTTATACTATTAGTTGAAGAATGATATGAATATACTGTAGTAAAAATTTGTACATCATGATTCGAAAGGAAGAGTTTTATTTTAGTAAACATAACAGTGGAAATCTCTCATTTAATAGAAAGGAGAGATGATTATTTTGGGGGAGATTGCACTAGTTATTAAAAATAGGAGGAACTTCTTATGAAAAAATGTATTAAATATTTACTTGGATTAGCTCTAGTAAGTAGTCTTTCTGCTACTATAGCAGTATCTGCAGATTCATTGCTGACAAATGCATCAACTGCTGAGTATGGTACACTTTCCCGTTCCAGAGTTATTTATACTTGGGAAAGCTTTGATCAATATTCCTTTACACGTATTATGCAAAATGCGAATGGTTTTAATATTCCTGTACGTTTTGAAAATACAGGGGATAAGAGAATAATAAGAGGACGTCCTCAGTACCGATATGTTGGTATTATTGAGGATACAAATTTTGGAGTTACCCGAACTGCTCCAGTTTTTGAATGATAGGGAGAGGAGCAGGTGCGCTCCTCTTTTCCATAGGAGGTTGATATGTTAAAAGTTCGAGATATTTCAAAGCGTTATGGTAGTCACCAGGTCTTGTCGTATGTTTCTTTTGATGTGAAGGCTGGGGAATTGGTTGCTTTGGTGGGGCCAAATGGTGTCGGAAAGTCGACATTGCTGAATATTCTAACAAATTTGGAAAAACCAGACACGGGACATGTGGCTATCAATGGTAGATCAAACCAAACACAAGAGATTTTTCATGATCTGGCTTTTATGCTGAATACAGCATCCCTCTATCCCCAATTAACAGGCTATGATCATCTCAGCTATGTGGCAAAACTGCACCAGATTTCTAAGCAAGAAGTGAAAGAGTTGGTTGAACAAGTAGGGATTGGTCATTATGTTAAAAAACGAGTTGCTAGCTATTCTATGGGGATGAAGCAAAAGCTCTTATTTGTCATGGCGATTTTACCAAGACCTAAACTGTTGCTGTTGGATGAGCCACATGTAGGTCTTGATCCGACAAATATTATTCAACAGCGAGAGATTTTATTGGAACTGCAAGAAAAAGGAACGGCTATCCTCCTGTCGTCACACCATTTGTCTGAAATTGAGAAATTAACCCATCAGATTTATTTTTTAAAGGATACCCAGTTGATTGAAAAAGAAATACGAACGCTGGACTATGATTATCAGTTACTGGTGGAAGATTGCCCTGAGTTGAGGCAGGCTTTGAATCTGTTTCCAACTATGTTAGTCCAACGAGTAGAGCAGACAATGTGGGGAGTCTTTACTGTAGAAGAAAATATACTACCGTTTTTGCAGCGAATTCCTGCTTCTAAAGTTAAATCCTTATCGAAAACATCAGAATATATGGAGAGCTTGTATCGAACTCTCTATGTACCAGAGAGGAGGAATCCTGATGAAACTATGGTTTGAGATGAAAAAAATCTTTTCTTCTAGTATCTACTGGTTTTTCGTTTTTCTTAGTATTGGCCTAATGCTTTCTCCTATTTTTCATAGGGAGAAAAACGAGAATGATTATGTTTCAGCTTATACAATAGAGCTGGAAAATATCGGTACTGTTCTCACAAATCTAAAAATTGATGAACAGTCAGAGGAACAGGTGCTAAAAGCTGGAATTCTAAGTGATGTTGAGACGCTTAAACATGCCTTAAAAGAGAAAACATTCGATAGAATTCCTCGCCATCGTACGCAGATGTATCAGGATTTGGAACGACTAGTTGGGAAATATGAAGGAACATTTCGGCAGTTTGGTTCATTGACCAAGGAAGAAGTGCGGCACAAGAAAGTTTGGAATGATTGGCTGGTAAAATACAGTCTAGCTGATGAACCCGAACAGAAAGGCTGGTCTACAGGAAGAATGCTTCAAAAATCTGTCGAACAACTCTTTTCGTTTGGGGGAATTTGTTTAGTTGGCATTTTCTTTCTCATTTTTCAGAGCTTTGACCGCAGAGAAGCCTATCAACGCTGGCAGCTTGTGCAAGTAGACAGTTGTAGCTCGCAGGAGATTCGGCGGATACTAGCTAGTGTCTTCTTGTCAACGGTGGTGTTAGCGATAAGTGGTCTGAGTATGGTAGGACATGGTCTAGTGAAAGGCTATTGTCAGTGGTCTACTTTTTTGGAGCCGGTGGAACTTGTTGGACAAGGTAAACTCATTCCTCTTTGGTTGTACCTGCTTTGTCTATGTACTATCTGGTTCATAATAGTAATCGGTCTAAGGTTAATCGTTGCTATTTTGACATATACATTCAGGCAAGATATAGTTTTTTTAGCTTGTGCTAGCTTTTTAGTATTTTTCCTTGCAGGCGCATCAGAAGGTGCTAGCGGTTTTTCAACAATTCTATCAGCTCCTGTTTTTCTTCATCAGGCTGATTTGCGGACCGTTTTTTTGCAACTTGATGGCTTGGCATTGATAGAATTACTTAGTTTCATCTTTTTTTATCTGTTTGCAGATAAGAGGCGACTTAAACTCTCTATGTCTCAGCAACAGCAATTTGAAACTCCCGATTTATCTCATTCGTGGTCTTTTGAATGGTTACAGTATCGGCGAACACCTTCCCTATCTTATTGGGGGATGGGGATTTTACTACTTGCTGTGCTTTTTTCCATTATGACAACTTTTCAGAAAAATCAGGTAGTAAAGGAAGAAAGGGAAAGTCTGGAGCTAGTTGCGACATTTAGTAAGAGAGAACAGTTCATTAATCGAGAAATAGATGCAAAAATCGACCAGTACCGACAGCTGATACAAGCAGATGATTCTTATAAAAATGATTTGGATAAACTGGTTACGACTCGTAAGATGCAAGAAAAAGAGCAGGAATTTTTCAACCGAATCTATCAGGCTTATTATCAAAATCAGAAAAAACTCCCAAGTATTTATAGGGACTATCTGCAGTTTGTTCAGAAAACGTTGTTAAAAGGAGAAGAGACAGCCTTTTATGAGGGAGATGTTGGCGCAACTCGCACTTTGGAGAATTTACGGCGTTATCAGAGCAGATATGAGATGAGTAGCTATTATTGGGAACAGGTGGAAAAAGCTGGGGCTCCTGTAAGTAGAAGAGGGAAGGAAATCATTATTGAAGACTTGGAAAATCGGTTTGCTACCAATGATGCAAACTTTCCAGTAGAAGATGTTGCTTGGGGAGTTTCGAGAGATTTTTCGGGTGTAGGAACGTTGAGAACCTTTGTAGATGGACCTTTTTATCTTTGTATTATGATGTTGGCAGTCTGGTTAGGCAGTCGTGGAAAAGCAGTTGAGGTGGAAGGAAAAACATGGTTTTTTCACTGTACGCAACCAGTGTCATTACGAGGAGTTTTGCTTCAGAAATGGTGGCAAGGTCTACTGATTGCTTGTGTGACAACGGTTTTGTTCAGTATGATCATTTTTGTCGTGCAATCTATAGTTCATGGGATTGGAGCATGGCAGGATGGCATTATTGCGATGTCACATCAAGAACAGGGTCTTTTTTTACATTTTCTAAAAGAGGAAAATATTTGGGTACAGTTTGTGCCAAATCTTCACTATCTGTGCTGGATGTTTTTAGGAATTATAGGATTGGAAATAGTTCTTGTTTCTGTCAATCATCTCATGCAAGCTTTTTTGTCGAATCGAATTTTGGTTTTCTTGCTGGTCTCAACGGGTTTAGTTGTGGTTGATATAGTACTTTTCCGTGATTTTGTTTTCAATGGAATTGATATTTTTCGTAAATTTTATTTTTGGAGATAACTGTTTGCAATCTACTCCCATTTGTGAAAGAGATTCCATCATGATAGAATAGTGGTAGTCGTGTTTCAGAACAATCTCCTCTTTCATTCCACTGTTTTTCTCGCTCTGGTTGTTAGGTTTGTGAAAAAATGTCCACCGGGCGTTTTTTCTGATATAATGAAGAGAAGAAATGCGAGGAAGCTATGATCGTTATTGATGAAATTCAGAAATTAAGCAAGGAAAGATTAGGTTTATTGACAGTCTTAACAGGAGAAGATGTTGGCCAGTTTCAATTGGCCAAAGAAGCGTTGCTGAAACAAATTAGTTTTGATAGTAGTGATTTGAGCTATGCCTATTTTGATATGTCAGAGGTAGCCTATCGACAGGTGGAACTTGATTTGGTATCCTTGCCTTTTTTCTCTGATGAAAAAATTGTTATTCTGGATTATTTTTCGGATGTGACGACAGATAAGAAACGCTATTTAAGTGATGATGAGCTCAAGCAATTTGAGACGTATCTTGCTCAGCCAGTTGAAACAACCCATTTGATCATTATTGCCGCTGGAAAATTAGATAGCAAACGCCGTCTAGTCAAACTCTTAAAACGAGATGGTCTTGTGTTGGAAGCAACTGCTCTCAAAGAAGTAGAATTTCGGCAATTTTTCATGCAAAAAACGAGAGAAATGGGCCTTAACTTGGAGAATCAAGTCTTTGAACATCTCCTGATGAAATCGAATCTTGATTTTGCTGAGATGCATAAAAATCTTTCTTTTTTACAGTCCTATAAGGGCAGTAGCCAGATTAGTTTAGACGATATTGAGCAAGCTATTCCCAAGACCTTACAGGATAATGTATTTGATATGAGTCAACTTCTTCTGCAAGGGAAGATTGATCCAGCTAGGCAATTAGTCCGTGATTTGCGTTTGCAAGGCGAGGATGAAATCAAATTGATTGCGATATTGCTTAATCAATTCCGCCTTTTTTTACAGGTACAGTTATTGCAAAAAGAAGGGCAAGGAGAACAGCAGATTGTTGCAACATTATCAGAAATAGTCGGTCGAAAAATCAATCCTTTTCAAGTAAAGTTTGCCTTGCGAGATTCGCGTCCGCTCACTCTTTCTTTTCTCAAAAAAGCAATACAAGTCTTGATTGAAACGGACTATCAAATCAAGCAAGGATTATTTGAGAAGAATTACCTGTTTGATCTTGCTTTAATCAAAATTGCCAATGCATGATTTCAGACAAAAAAATTGAAACGGCTCTTAAATTGCGGTAAAATGAGTAGTGTAGAAGATTAAAGGAGGCCGAATATGGCAATTATTTTACCAGATTTACCATACGCTTATGATGCCCTTGAGCCACATATTGATGCAGAAACAATGACACTGCACCACGATAAGCACCATGCAACCTATGTTGCGAATGCAAATGCAGCCCTTGAAAAACACCCTGAAATTGGTGAAGACTTGGTAGCCTTGCTGTCAAACGTGGAAAACATCCCAGCAGATATTCGTCAAGCCTTGATTAACAATGGGGGTGGTCATTTGAACCATGCTCTTTTCTGGGAATTATTGTCACCAGAAAAAACAGAAGTTCCAGCTGAATTGGCAGCAGAGATTGTCGCTACATTTGGTTCATTTGACGAATTCCAAGCAGCCTTTACAACGGCAGCAACAACTCGTTTTGGATCAGGTTGGGCATTCTTGGTTGTCAATAAAGAAGGTCAATTAGAAATTGTTTCAACTGCAAATCAAGATACACCAATTATGAATGGTTTGACACCAATCTTAGCGCTTGATGTGTGGGAACATGCATATTACTTAAACTACCGCAATGTTCGTCCAAATTATATCAAAGCATTCTTCGAAATCATCAACTGGAACAAGGTCAACGAATTGTACCAAGCAGCAAAATAAAATGTGAACGATCAATAAAACAGTCCGGTGGACTGTTTTTTTAATCATTTTCTGCATAAATATGATAAACTAGAGTGATAAGTTCTTTGGAGAGGAGAATTGGTATGGAGATTGCGGCATTTGGTGTAGAAGAATGGTTAAATGATTGGGAAAAGCAAGCAGTCTATGATATTGCTGGGAGTTCGATTGACTCGTTGACAGTTACAGAAGTGCTAGCCTTGGGCGGACTTTCTCAGGAAGAATTTCTGGAAGAATTGTTACAGAAGAAGTTGAATTATGGCTGGATTGAAGGTTCGCCTACCTTTAAGGAGGAGGTAGCAAAATTATATCAACATGTAGCAACGAGCCAAATCCTCCAGACAAATGGAGCAACAGGAGCCAATCATTTGACTCTGTACGCCTTGATTGAAAAAGGGGATCATGTGATTTCGCTGTATCCTAGTTATCAGCAGTTGTATGATATTCCGAAATCGCTAGGAGCAGAAGTTTCCCTTTGGCAGATTCATGAGGAGAAAGGCTGGTTGCCCTCTTTGGATGAGCTAAGAAGTTTAATTCGTCCAGATACTAAGATGATTTGCATCAATAATGCCAATAATCCAACAGGTGCAGTCATGGAACGCCCATTTTTAGAGGAGCTTGTATCTATTGCTCAAGAAGTGGGAGCCTATATTTTATCTGATGAAGTCTATAAACCTTTGGATTCGCGTTATGATGTGCCAGCTATTGTGGATTTGTATGAAAAAGGTATCTCGGTTAACAGTATGTCAAAGACTTATTCTGTTGCTGGGTTACGAGTAGGTTGGGTTGTGGCAAATGATGAGTTGTCCAATTTGTTTAGGAAATACCGCGATTATACTATGATTTGTGCAGGGGTAGTGGATGATGCTCTTGCAAGCTATGTGTTACAGCATAAAGATGCAGTATTAGCGAGAAATCAAGCCATTGTAGAAGAAAATTTGAAGCTAGTCAGAGATTGGGTGGAAGGAGAGCCGCGTGTCAGTTTGGTATATCCAAGTGCTGTTCCAGTTTCCTTTATTAAGCTGGATGTTCCTGAGGAAATCGAAGCGTTCTGCCTGCGCCTATTGCAGGAAAAAGGTGTCTTATTAGTGCCTGGCAACCGCTTTGATCGGCCTGGCTATGCTCGTTTGGGCTACTGTACGCAAGCTAGTACCTTGAAAACAGGTCTAGCTCTATTATCAGACTTCTTGCGACAATATGATTAGCGTTCTAAGTTAGCTAGTTGATGAGAAAAATAGACCTCCCTTGCAAATTTGCGAGAGAGGTTTTTATTTATTTGATAAACATAGCATCACCAAAGCTAAAGAAGCGATATTCTTCTGTAATAGCATGATTGTATGCCTCAAGGACAAATTCGCGTCCGGCAAAGGCAGATACTAGCATGACCAAGGTTGATTTTGGCAAATGGAAATTGGTTGAAAAGGCATCGACCAGTTTGAATTGATAACCTGGTTTAATAAAGATATTGGTCCAGCCTGAGTCTGCTTGAATAGCTCCCTCAAATTTATTTCCAATCGTCTCTAGGGTGCGAATCGAGGTTGTACCCACTGCAATGATTCGATGACCAGATGATTTTACTTTTCGTAGAGTAGCCGCGGCTTCTTCTGATAAGGTGTAAAATTCAGAATGCATTTCGTGTTCGTCTAGATTATCAACAGATACAGGGCGGAAAGTTCCCAGACCGACATGAAGGGTTAAATAAACAAGTTTGACGCCTTTTGCTTCTATTTTTTGCAGTAATTCTTGGGTAAAATGAAGTCCAGCAGTTGGTGCAGCAGCTGAGCCATTTTCTTTCGCATAAACGGTCTGATAGCGTTCACGATCATCTAATTTTTCATGAATATAGGGTGGCAGTGGCATTTCTCCGAGACTTTCTAGCACTTCAAGAAAAATACCAGTATAGGCAAACTCTACAATACGACCACCGTGCTCTAATTCTTCAACAATTGTTGCGGTCAAGCGGCCATCACCAAAGGAGATTTTGCTTCCAACTTTCAATCGTTTAGCGGGTTTTGCAAGAACCTCCCATTGATTACCTTGCGTATTTTTTAGGAGCAACAATTCAACATGTCCGCCAGTTTCTGGTTTTTCACCGTATAAACGGGCTGGCAAAACGCGGGTATTGTTCATGACGAGCGCATCACCAGGCTCTAATTCATCGATAATCTGGTCGAAATGAGCATCTACCATTGTTTGCCTTTTACGGTCAAGAATCAATAAACGAGAAGCATCTCGTTGTTTAAGAGGAACCTGAGCAATCAGGTGTTCGGGTAAGTGAAAATCAAAGTCAGAAGTGTTCATGTGTTTCCTCAGTTCGTTGCAGGTAGGGTTAAGAAATAAATCAATACGAATATCGGAAGGGCAATCAGCAGGCTTCCGACCACAAATAAAGGAATCCACATTCTGGTTCTTTCCTTAATCAAATAGGCAAGGATATCCAGAAGAATTCCAATAATAAATAAAATAAAAATAATCAGGGTAAACATGATTTTATTATAACACAAATTAGGAGTTAGGTCTTGACAAAAATTGGTCTATACAATATAATAAAAGAAAGTGGTATATACCAAAACCAAAAAGAAAAGGAGATTCACATGAAAGTTATTCGTGTTAAAGATCAGGTCGAAGGCGGTGTTGTAGCCTTTGAATTACTCCAAGAAGAGTTGAAAGCAGGAGCTAAGGTTTTAGGACTTGCAACAGGATCAACTCCGATTGAATTTTATAAGCAAGTAGTTGCAAGTGACCTTGATTTTTCAAATCTCGTGTCAGTCAACTTAGACGAATATGTGGGGCTTGGAGTTGAAAGCGACCAGTCCTATATCTACTTTATGAAGGAACATTTATTTGATGAAAAACCATTTAAGGTATCTTACTTACCAAATGGTTTGGCAGAAGATTTGGATGCAGAAGTAGCGCGCTACAATGCTTTACTCGCAGAAAATCCAGTTGATTTCCAAATTTTGGGAATCGGTCGTAATGGTCATATTGGATTCAATGAGCCTGGTTCATCATTTGGTGCTTTAACACGTGTGGTGGATTTGACACCGTCAACGATTGAGGCCAACAGCCGTTTCTTTGAAAAAGCAGAGGATGTACCAACACAAGCTATTTCGATGGGAATTGCCTCTATCATGTCTGCTAAGACAGTTGTGCTCATGGCTTATGGAGAAAGTAAGGCAGAAGCAGTTTATCAGATGATACAAGGTCCAGTAACAGAAGACGTTCCAGCAAGTGTTTTACAAAATCATGCAAATGTTTACGTGATTGTAGACGAAGAAGCTGCTTCACGTTTGAAATAAATAAAAAAGAACAGAAAACCAAGGCTGGGCAGTTTGTCCAGCCTTTTTCTATATATCCATCGAAGCAGGTATCTTCTTGATATGGTACAATAAGATTATGCGATTAGATAAGTGTTTAGAAAAGGCGGGATTGGGCTCGCGTAAGCAGATTAAGACATTGCTAAAAAGTCGGCAGGTGACGGTAGATGGAATGCTTGCTACGGCTGGTAGTCAAATTGTGGATTCTGGTTTGCAGGTCATAGAGGTAAGTGGAAAAAAGGTGGAACTTGAGTCAGCTGTTTATTATCTGCTCAATAAACCTGCTGGGGCCGTATCTGCTGTATCAGATGCCACACATCAGACGGTGATTGACCTCATTGCAGAAAAAGATAGACGAGTGGGACTCTATCCAATTGGGCGACTGGACAGGGACACAGAAGGGCTACTGCTCATTACCAATAATGGCCCCTTGGGCTTTCGCATGTTGCATCCCAAGTACCATGTGGACAAGGTATATGAGGTGGCAGTTAATGGCTTTTTAGCTCCTGATGCGGTAACTTTTTTCAAAAAGGGGATACAGTTTTTCGATGGAACCGTTTGTCAACCTGCGCTATTAGAGATTCAATCAGCGGATATTTCATTTAGTCGTGCAAAAATTCAGATTTCAGAAGGAAAATTTCATCAGGTCAAAAAGATGTTTTTAGCTTATGGAGTCAAGGTGACCTACCTTAAACGTATAGCCTTTGGCCCCTTTGTCTTAGAAGATGACCTTGAAGTAGGTGCCTATCGGGAATTGACCAGCAAGGAAAAAGAAGCCTTAAAAGAATTTTTGGACTAGCAAAATAGTAAAAAGCCCTCATTAGGTAAGAAATCCTAATGGGGCTTGTGTTTTATGACGAATGAGGAGTAGCAGTTATGCTAAATGACGTTTGGCAATGGTCAAGTCACCATCGTAGGGGACTTTGGTATCATTGATAATTTGGTAACCATCTGCCCCTTTTCCTGCAATGATAACAGCATCTGCTGCGGTTCTGGTCATAGAAAGGGCTGTCCGAATAGCTCTTTCACGATCTACAATAATCTGGCTTGGTCGCTCCATGTAGGATTGAATTTCCTGTGCAATAGCTGTTGGATCCTCGCGATTCGGATCATCTGCTGTGAGAATGACCTGCAAATCAGGATAGTGATTGAGGAGAAGACCAAAGTCTTTGCGGCGGCTTTCTCCTTTATTTCCAGGCGCACCAAGGACAAGAATAACCTGTCCTGTTTGATAGCTTAGGACAACCTCAAGTAGCTTACGAATGCTATCGCCATTGTGGGCATAGTCGACAAAAACCCTAGCTCCGTTTGTCTGTGTGAGCACTTCCATTCGGCCTGGAACGCTGGTCGTCGCAATTCCTGTGTGAATATCCGCTAGACTTGCTCCTAAACGCAGGCAGGCAAGACCAGCAGCGATGGCATTTTCTTGGTTGAACTGACCAATCAGCTGAATATCGTAGTGTCCAGTGAGAATACCGCTTGCTTCAAAGTCAAAGGCATGAGAGGACACGATGCGGTTATCAGAATGCGGACCATAGATGTCATGTGGCTTATCCAGAACCTGGTCTTTCACTACTTGAAAATGATTCATACCGCTATTTAAAATGACAGCTCTGCTATGTTTCATCAATAGTCGCTTGTGATAAAAATAATCTTCAAAACTAGGATGCTCAATAGGACCAATATGATCTGGGCTGATGTTGAGAAAGACACCGACATCAAAGGTCAGACCGTACACCCGCTTGACCAAATAGGCTTGGCTTGAAACCTCCATAATCAGATGGGTACGACCATTTGCAACGGCTTCTGCCATCATGGCAAATAAGTCAATGCTCTCAGGCGTTGTCAATGTTGACTTGAAAAACGTTTGCCCATCCAAAGTTGTATTCATCGTAGACAGCATGGCAGGCTTATAGTTTTGAGTGAGAATAGAATAGGCAAAGTAGGCAGCAGTCGTCTTCCCCTTTGTCCCAGTAAAAGCGAGGAGTTTTAACTTGTCCTGCGGATTACCGTAAAATTCCATGGCAATCAGACTCATAGCTTGCTTGATGTCTGTTACCATAATGGCTGGAATACCGACTTCGTAGTCCATTTCAGCGATGTAAAAGCGGAGACCCTGTGCGATGGCAGTTTCTAAAAATTCCCGCTTAAATTGCGCTCCCTTGACAAAAAAGAGCGTATTTTCATCCACCTTGCGGCTATCATAGCTGATTTGCTGAAAGACTTCCTCGTCAGACCAATTATAGAAATAACGTTCTCGGTGTAGGATTTGGCGGAAATTCTGATCGTTTTTTAAAATACGTAATACAGTTTCTAGTTTTATCATAGTTCTATTGTAAACTGATTGTGAAAGATTGACAAGTAAAAGAGAGAAGATATAAGAGGAAACTATATCGATAGGTCTAAAAAGACTATGGCATTTTTCCAGCTTTTGGTGAAAATTTTCCGAATAAATGCTAAAATAGCTAGTATATTCATAAAGGGAGGAAGATATGGCAGATTATAAAGTAGACACGTTGTTGGCGCATGTTGGAATCAATGCAGATGAAAAGACAGGTGCCTTGGTATCACCGATTCATTTATCAACGACCTATCAACATCCTGAATTTGGTCAATCGACTGGCTTTGATTATACACGGACTAAAAATCCAACACGGGCCAATTTGGAGAAGACACTAGCGGCTATTGAACAGGCGGACTATGCCTTGGTTACAAGTTCTGGTATGGCCGCGTTGGTCTTGCTATTTAGTGGTTTTCCAGTTGGGAGCCGGATTGTAGCTGCTAGAGATTTATATGGCGGTAGTTTCCGTTGGTTCAATGAACAAGAAGCAAATGGACGCTTTACGTTCTCCTATGCTACTCATGAGGAGGAATTGTTGGATCAGATTACAGATGAAACTGACTATGTATTTATTGAAACGCCGACAAATCCTTTAATGGTGGAATTTGACATTGTCAGGGTCGCGGAAGTAGCGCATGCCCACGGTGCAAAGCTCATCGTGGACAATACCTTTTATAGTCCTATTTATCAGAATCCAATCCCTCTAGGAGCTGATGTGGTGCTTCATTCGGCTACCAAATATTTATCAGGTCACAATGATGTTCTAGCGGGTGTGCTAATAACCAATGACCAAGCCTTGTATGACAAGCTCTTTTATGACCAGAACACAACCGGTCCAACTCTATCTCCTTTTGACGCTTATTTGCTCATGAGAGGTCTTAAAACACTTTCCTTGCGCATGGAGCGCTCTACCAAAAATGCTCAGAAAATAGTAGATTATTTACGGCGATCACCAGCCGTTCGCGAGGTTTACTATACAGGAAAAGGTGGCATGGTATCCGTTAAGGTCTTAGATGAGTGGAAAATCCCAACCATTTTAAATCAGTTAAAAGTCTTTACTTTTGCAGAAAGTCTAGGTGGTGTGGAAAGTTTGATTACCTATCCAGCGACCCAAACGCATGCAGATATCCCTAGAGAAGTTCGTTATTCCTACGGCTTGACAGATGATTTGCTCCGTTTGTCTATTGGGATTGAGGACGCAGAGGATCTAATTGATGATTTGAAACAGGCATTGGAGGACGAATATGGGAAGATTTGATTTTACAACATGTCCGAATCGTTTGGCACAGCATTCAATGAAATGGAAAAGTAGTGAGCAAAATCCAGACCTTCTTCAGATGTGGGTAGCCGATATGGATTTTCTTCCTTTACCAGAAATTCGAGAAGCAGTTATGCAATACGCCACCAATCATATCTTTGGCTATACCTATGCCAGCGATGATCTCTATCAGAGCATTATCGATTGGGAAAAGGTAGAGCATGGCTATGAAGTGGATCGAGAGGATATTGTGCTGATTGACGGCGTGGTTCCTGCGATTTCGGTTGCGCTTCAGGCTTTTACCAAGGAAGAAGATGCTGTTCTCATCAATACGCCTGTTTATCCTCCTTTTGCTCGTACCGTGAAGCTCAATCAACGCCAGCTGGTAAGTCATTCTCTAATCAAGAAAAATGGCCATTTTGAGTTGGATTTTAAGCAATTGGAAAAAGACTTTATCGATCACCAGGTAAAATTGTATATTTTTTGTAGTCCACACAATCCTGGTGGCCGTGTGTGGA
The DNA here is from genome assembly GCF_040984445.1 of Streptococcus handemini. Classification (NCBI taxonomy): domain Bacteria; kingdom Bacillati; phylum Bacillota; class Bacilli; order Lactobacillales; family Streptococcaceae; genus Streptococcus; species Streptococcus handemini. The sequence continues at coordinate 2,694 of NZ_JBFRYH010000029.1, read as the reverse complement.
GCAAGGAAGAATTGGCACAAATTGGTCATTTGTGTCAAAAATATGGCGTTTTACTGATTTCAGATGAAATTCACCAAGATTTAGCCCTGTTTGGACACCATCACGTACCTTTTCATACTGTTGATGAAGCCTTTGAAGACTTTAGCATCATTTTATCATCTGCAACCAAAACGTTTAATATTGCAGGAACAAAAAATAGCTTTGCCTTGATTCCAAATGCGGGCTTGCGAAAGAAATTTACCAAGCAACAGTTGCGCAATAATCAGCATGAAATCTCAGCCTTAGGTCTTTTAACGACAGAAGCAGCTTTTCGCTATGGGAAGCCTTGGTTGACAGAATTGAGGTCTGTCTTGGAGCGAAATATTACCTTTGTCGTTGAGTATTTATCAAGCCAGACCAAAATTGAGGTGATGAAGCCAGAAGGGACCTATCTCTTATGGCTGGATTTTTCAGCTTATGCTCTCAGTCATGAGGAAATTCAGGACAAGTTGAGAAAAGAAGCGCGTGTGGTCTTAAATGACGGTATCACCTTTGGTAAGGAAGGCGTATACCATGCTCGTTTTAACGCAGCAGCACCATTTGAAACGGTTCAAGAAGCCTGTGAGCGGATTGCGACAGCCTTTGGACATGGATAAGTTTTATAGGAATAGGAGATGAGAATATGCAGTGGAAAAAGAAAGAATGGAGCACGATGTTGGGATTGGGAGTCTTGATTGTTTCTTTTCTCAATACAGCTTTGGATTGGCAGTTGTTTGGCTTATCTAGCCCGACTTTTGCTGCTCTTGCAACCTTAGTTGGAAGTTTGATTTTATGGTTGTTTGTGGCAACAGATTGGCCGAGTTTGCTAACATTGGTTAGTCTCGGACTGATTCCAGAAATCACTTATGGACAGGTTTCACAGTGGTCTTTTGGGAATACAACATTTGTATTTTTACTGTTTACCTTTGTGATGACCTATGCCCTGAATCAGACTTCGTTTTTAAAACGAGTTACATCAAAAGTAGTACATAGTCGATTTGCAATGAGTCGCCCATCACGCTTCATCATTGCCTTTTTAGGAGTCGTTCTTATCTTGAGTAGCGTGATTTCACCGACAGTAATCTTTATGTTCCTGCTACCTCTTTTTGAGGAAATCTGCCTACAATTTGGATGGAAAAAAGGGGATAAGTCAGCTTCTCATCTCTTGATTGCCATGTTTATTACAATTGCGATTGGGACAGCCATGACACCAATTAACCATGTCTTTGCTATCACAGCTATGGGGCTATATTCGGCTATGTCCAAGGTGGCCATCAGCAATTTACAATACATGCAATTTGCTGTACCGGCAGGTCTAGCTATCTTTCTCATCTTGCTTTTATCCATTCGCTTCTTGTTCAAAATCGATACAAAGGAGATTCAGTTGAAAGAACTGAATAGTTTGAGTGATTTGGATCCGATTGACAAACGAGAAAGTTGGATTGTTGGGCTCTTTTTAGGCATGGTAGTTATGTGGCTGGTTCCTGAGATTTTAGCAGGTGCATTTCCTGCATTTGCTAGTTTCTTTAAACAAGCTGGTATTATGTTCCCACCACTACTTATGACAGCTGTGTTGGCCTTGCTACACGTAGATGGGAAACCATTGTTAACAATTTCAGAAGCCATTTCAAAGGGAGTACACTGGCCAAGTATGCTCTTAGTTGGTTCAACTTTGGCTCTAGGAACGGTTTTATCAAATGAAAAAATAGGTGTTGTTGCTGTCTTGAATGAGCAACTATCACCGTTTGTGGTAGGGCTTAGTCCAGTTTTAATGGTGGTGTTCTTTGTCGTTTGGGCAGGTATTCAGACCAACTTCACCTCTAATCTGGTGACAGTTTCTGTCGTGACAACCATGGCTCTGACGATTTTCCAATCGGCAGGAACCCAATTTTCAGCCAATATTGCAGTTATCTGCTGTGCGATTGGTTTTATGGCTTCACTTGCCTTTGTGACAGCTCCAGCCATGCCTTATGTCGCGATTTCGATTGGTACAGGTTGGACGAATAGTCGCGACACGTTTCTTTTTGGTTGTTGGATGCTCATCTGGTGTATCCTATCAGCCATTGCTATTTTCTATCCACTTGGGGTAGTCATTTTAGAGAAATAGGAGAATGTTACTATGTTATCAAAACAAAGAGAAAAAATTGATCAGATTGATAAAGAATTGGTGCGTTTATTTGAAGAACGAATGCAGACAGCTTTAGAGGTTGTAGCCATTAAGAAAGAACATGGTCTACCGGTTCTTGATAGTAGCCGTGAAGCTCAAGTCATTGAAAAAGTTTGTAGCTACCTCAATGACGAGACATTGCGTCAGCCGTTGACAGAATGGTATACGGAGATGATGCGGTTGTCCCGCGCCCACCAACAAAAACAATTGGATGACGAATAAAGAGGAAAGAGTTTGTCCCACTCCCTTTTTGTTTTGTGTGGAAGTATTTGTAAAAGACTAGCGTACTCAAACAATAATACGTGTTAAATGTATTAATCTATGGTATGATAATAACTATAGTAGATGACTCGTTAAAGTTTTTATAGAATGTAAATGGAGGAAGTTTGAAAAAAGTCAAAGTTAATTGAGCTATTGTTTACCCAAATTTTGGGCATACTAAAAAGAGGTCTTGAAACCTGATTTTTAAAATGAAACGACGTTAAAACCGTGTTGTTGTGCGTATCGAA
>NZ_JBFRYH010000028.1:0-24341 GCF_040984445.1 Streptococcus handemini | reverse complement strand
TATATTCTGGTTGTTCTTTATGAAGCATAGCTCTTCTCCTCCTCATATGAGATACTTTCATTATACTCCTATTTATAAAGAAAAGCCCTTAGAAAATGAATTCTATGGACTTTGTCTTCAATCTGAAAAAGAAAGGGAATTCCCTTTCTTTTTGTCTTCTGTCAAACTGGATTTCGTTCAAATGGATCATCGGAAATGCCTTGAGATAGAATCAACTTAGCCCATTCTTTAGCAGAAAAGAGGCTGTGGTCCTTATAGTTGCCACAGGATTCGATGGTTGTACCAGGGACATCTTCCCAAGTAGTGACTTCTGCAATTTCTTCTAAGCAAGATTTGATCACTTGTGCAATCTCTGTGGTAGAGTGACTTCCCCACATAATCATATGAAAGCCTGTTCGGCAGCCAAATGGCGAGCAATCAATCAAGCCCTCCATTCGTTTGCGGATGAGAAGAGCCAGCAAATGTTCAATAGTGTGTAGTCCAGCAGTAGGAATAGCGTCTTCATTAGGCTGGACAAGACGGATATCATAATTTGAAATGACATCTCCTTTGGGACCAGTTTCTTCCGAAATCATGCGGATATAGGGTGCCTTGACAATCGTATGGTCTAATTCAAAACTTTCAACCAGAACTTCTTTGGTCATAAATTTCCTCCTTTTATTTTAAAATGATTATAACATATTTTTGACTTGGAGATTGTGAAATGAATGAAAATATGGTAGAATGAAAGAAGATTTTTAATCTAAAAAATAAATAAAAAGAGGTGGAAAAATGACTACACTATCCATTGGTGTCGCCCTTGTTTCCGCTCTCATTGGTTTAGTTATTGGTTATCTAGCGATTTCTTTAAAAATGAAAACTGCAAAAGAAGCTGCAGAATTAACACTTTTAAACGCTGAACAAGAAGCAAGTAATATTCGAGGAAAAGCTGAGCAAGAGGCAGATCAGTTGATGATTGTTGCGGAACGCGACCGTCAAACCTTGAAAAAAGAATTGCTTTTAGAGGCGAAAGAAGACGCTCGAAAATATCGTGAAGAAATTGCGGCAGAATTTAAGTCGGAACGACAAGAATTGAAACAAACGGAAGCGCGCTTGACAGAACGTGCAAGCAGCTTGGACCGTAAAGACGATAATTTAACAAATAAAGAAAAAGCTTTGGAGCAAAAGGAGCAATCCCTTACAGATAAGTCTAAACACATTGAAGAGCGCGAAGAAGAGGTCGCAAAATTAGAAGAGCAAAAGGCTCTTGAATTAGAACGGGTGGCTTCGCTCACCCAGGAAGAAGCACGTGATTTAATCTTAACGGATACACGTGATAAGATGACCCATGAAATTGCTACTCGCCTAAAAGAAGCAGAGCGAGAAGTCAAAGAACGGGCGGATAAGACAGCCAAAGACTTGTTGGCTCAGGCAATGCAACGGATTTCTGGTGAATATGTGGCAGAACAAACGATTACCTCCGTTCATTTACCAGATGATACCATGAAAGGTCGGATTATCGGACGTGAAGGCCGCAACATCCGAACGTTTGAAAGTCTGACAGGGATTGATGTAATCATCGATGATACGCCAGAAGTAGTTGTCTTATCTGGCTTTGACCCAATTCGTCGCGAAATTGCCCGAATGACCATGGAAGCTTTATTGCAAGATGGTCGGATTCATCCAGCTCGTATTGAAGAGCTGGTTGAGAAACATCGTGTTGAGATGGACAATCGCATCCGGGAATATGGTGAAGCGGCAGCTTATGAAATTGGTGCACCAAACCTTCACCCAGATTTGATTAAGACCATGGGACGCTTGCATTTCCGTACATCATACGGTCAGAATGTACTGCGCCACTCGATTGAAGTAGCTAAATTGGCTGGTGTACTTGCGGCAGAACTTGGTGAGAATGTCAATATGGCTCGTCGCGCAGGTTTCTTGCATGATATTGGGAAAGCCATTGACCGAGAGGTGGATGGTAGTCACGTTGAGATTGGAACAGAACTGGCTCGTAAGTACAAGGAACATCCAGTAGTGGTCAATGCGATTGCTAGTCACCACGGTGATGTGGAAGCGACCAGCACGATTGCGGTAATCGTTGCAGCAGCAGATGCCCTCAGTGCAGCTCGTCCAGGTTCACGTCGTGAGTCAATGGAAGCCTATGTCAAACGCCTCCAAGATTTGGAAGAAATTGCCAACAGTTTTAATGGAATCAAGCAAGCCTATGCGATTCAGGCTGGTCGTGAGGTACGTATTATTGTTCATCCAAACATTGTCAATGATGATAAGATTACCATTTTGGCCCATGATATCCGTGAGAAGATTGAAAACAATCTCGATTATCCGGGGAATATCAAGGTAACGGTTATCCGTGAAACACGGGCGACGGAAGTTGCTAAATAAGAAATCAGAAAGATTAGTTCTTAGGTGCTAATCTTTTTTCGCAACTTTTATTAGATAAGATAATGAAAAGCAGTTGAAAAAGGATTGGATTTTTGATACACTAAAGAGAAAGATTATGAAGGAGATATGATGGCAGATCGTGGCTTGTTAATCGTTTTTTCAGGACCTTCTGGGGTTGGTAAGGGAACGGTTCGACGTGAGATTTTTGAAAGCTCAGAAAATAAATTTCAGTATTCTGTTTCCATGACGACTCGTCCTCAGCGCCCAGGTGAGGTAGACGGAGTAGATTATTTCTTTAGAACACGTGAAGAGTTTGAAGATTTGATTCGTCAAGGACAAATGCTAGAATATGCAGAATATGTAGGAAATTACTACGGTACGCCATTGACTTATGTCAATGAAACACTTGACAAGGGCATAGATGTTTTTCTTGAAATCGAAGTCCAAGGGGCTTTGCAGGTGAAAAAGAAGGTGCCTGATGCAGTCTTTATCTTCTTGACCCCACCTGATTTGGATGAATTGCAAGATCGTCTAGTTGGTCGTGGAACAGATAGTGCAGAGGTCATTGCGCAACGGATTGAAAAGGCCAAAGAAGAGATTGCTTTGATGCGTGAATACGACTATGCGATTGTCAATGATGAAGTACCGTTAGCAGCGGAGCGTGTCAAACGGGTGATTGAGGCAGAGCATTTCCGTGTAGATCGTGTGATTGGCCATTACCAAGACATGCTAAAAGAGATAAAAAATTAGAAATTAGGTAAGAGATATGATGTTAAAACCGTCAATTGATACATTGTTGGACAAGGTACCGTCAAAGTATTCATTGGTCATCTTAGAGGCAAAACGTGCTCATGAATTAGAAGCAGGCGCAAAAGCAACGCAAGAATTTACTGCTGCCAAATCAACGCTTCGTGCCTTGGAAGAAATTGAGTCTGGTAATGTGGTCATTCACCCAGACCCAGAAGCAAAACGAGAAGCAGTTCGCCGTCGTGCAGAAGAAGAACGCCTTCGTCAAGAGGAAGAAGAGAGGAAGATTAAAGCACAGATTGCCAAAGAGAAAGAAGAAGGCGACAAGATGTAAGTGAAAGGCTCGGTTGGCATTCCAACTGAGTTATTTTCATTTTTTACTTGTTGAATGGCTGAGTAGTAGAAAGGAGTAAGGATGTTTGCAGAGATTATTGTCGATGTTCCTCTGATGCAGACCGATCGTCCCTATACTTATCGTATTCCAGAAGAGTTTGAAACGATGCTACAGGTAGGGATGCGGGTTCATGTCCCTTTTGGGAAAGGGAATCGTCTGATTCAAGGAATTGTCGTTGGCTTTGTCGAAAGTACAGATACCGCAACAAAGGATATTGTAGAAGTGCTGGATTTTTCACCAGTATTACATGAGGAGCAATTGTGGCTGGCAGATGAGTTGCGAAAAACAGTTTTCTCCTACAAAATCTCTCTTTTAAAAGCCATGTTGCCCAATCTGCTCAATTCTTCCTACGACAAGATTATCTCACAAGGAGTGGGACTTTCTGATACAGATAGGCAAGCGATTTTTGGAATCAAAACGAGTGTGCATTTCTCGGATTTGGATATAAAAAAACAAGCACGTGTCATGCGTCTGGTGCAGTCTGGAAAAATTCAAGTAGACTATCTGGCTAGGGATAAAAAGCAAATTAAGAGCGAGAAATGGTACCGAGTGTATCAGGATAAGTTGTGGGATGTTGAGGTTAGCAAGCGTGCTAAAAAGCGCCAAGCGTTAAAAGAATTCTTGTTGCAACAAGACAAACCTGCCAGACTTTCTATCTTGCGTCAGGATTTTTCAGCAGAAAATATCCGATTTTTTCAAGAACAAGGTGTCATGGAAGTGTGGGAAGAAGAAGTCAGTCGCGCCCAGGCTTACTTTGAGGGGATACAGACAGCCGCAGCTTTGCAGTTAAATAGTGAGCAAGCGATTGCTGTGCGAGAAATTGTGTCAGAAATTGGACAAACGAGTAGAACCTATCTGCTAGAAGGAGTGACTGGAAGTGGAAAGACCGAGGTCTATCTACAGGTTATTGACTATGTCCTTAAACAAGGGAAAACAGCCATTATGTTAGTGCCTGAAATTTCCCTGACACCACAGATGACCAATCGTTTTATTGCTCGGTTTGGTCAAAAAGTTGCCATTCTCCATTCAGGCTTATCGGATGGGGAAAAATATGATGAGTGGCGAAAGATTGAGCGTGGCGAAGCACAAGTCGTTGTAGGGGCACGGTCGGCTATTTTTGCTCCTTTGAAAAATATTGGTGCTATTATTATTGACGAAGAGCACGAGGCAACCTATAAACAGGACTCTAATCCTCGCTACCATGCGCGTGATGTTGCCAAATTGCGAGCAGACTATCATCGTGCAGTCTTGGTACTGGGTTCTGCCACTCCTAGTTTAGAGAGTCGAGCGCGGGCTAGCAAAGGTGTCTATGGCCTATTAAGGCTGACACAGCGTGCCAATCCTCAGGCGCAGATTCCGTCTGTCAACATTGTTGATTTTCGAGAGTATATTGGTCAGCAAGAAGCTAGCAATATAACGCCAGTCTTGCTAGAGAAAATCAAAGAAAAATTAGCCAAAAAAGAGCAAATTGTCTTGATGCTTAATCGACGAGGGTATTCATCCTTTGTGATGTGTCGAGATTGTGGTACGGTAGATGAATGTCCTAATTGTGATATTTCTCTAACACTCCATATGGATACGAAAACGATGAATTGTCACTATTGTGGCTATCAAAAAGAGATTCCACGTCTTTGTCCAAATTGTCAAAGTCGCTCCATTCGCTATTATGGTACAGGCACTCAAAAGGCTTACGATGAATTGGTAGAGTTGCTGCCAGAAGCAAGAATCTTGCGAATGGATGTTGATACGACACGAAAAAAAGGGAGTCACGAGAAAATTTTAACCGCATTTGGTCGTGGGGAGGCAGATATTTTATTGGGGACCCAGATGATTGCCAAAGGTTTGGATTTTCCAAATGTGACTTTAGTAGGCGTTTTAAATGCCGATACAGCTTTGAACTTACCAGACTTTCGTTCTTCTGAACGAACCTTTCAGCTACTCACTCAGGTAGCAGGACGGGCTGGTCGGGCTGACAAGGCAGGCGAGGTTGTTATTCAGACCTACAATCCACAGCATTATGCGATTTCCTTTGCACAAGAGCAGGATTACGAAGGTTTTTACCGATATGAAATGGGCGTTCGCAGATCAGTAGGGTACCCGCCTTATTACTATACGGTTGGTCTGACGTTATCGCATCGCTCAGAAGAAATGGTTATTAAAAAATCCTATGAGGTCCTACAATTGTTACGGGAAAACTTGAGTGATCAGATTCAGTTACTTGGTCCGACTCCTAAGCCTATTGCACGAACCCATAACTTGTATCACTATCAGATGATTGTCAAATATCGCAAAGAGCCGCAGCTGCCTCACGTTTTAAATCGTGTACTAGACTGGAGCCAGGAAAAGGAGAACAAAGATCTTCGTGTGATTATTGACCATGAGCCACAAAATATGATGTAAGAGTCCGTAGTGGCTCTTTTCATTTTGCATCTGTGTTTTTCGAGACATATCAAGAGGCCAGTCAACGTTTTTTAGCGATGTAGCGTGAGATTTGAAGGCTTAAACACGGAGAATGAGGCTGAAAAATGGTATAATAAGGTAGATTTTTAGAAAACTTCTCTAAGGAAAGGGAGTGTATGAATGATAAAATTGATTTTTATGGGGACACCTGATTTTTCAGCGACAGTGTTAAAAGGCTTGTTAGCAGATGCCCAGTATGAGATTCTAGCGGTGGTGACCCAACCAGATCGTGCGGTTGGCAGAAAAAAAGAAATTCGAGTGACGCCTGTCAAAGAAGTAGCGTTGGCACATGACCTACCAGTTTACCAACCAGAAAAATTATCGGGTAGTCCAGAATTAGAGACATTGATGTCACTAGGTGCAGATGGCATTGTCACTGCAGCATTTGGGCAATTTTTACCGACTAAACTGTTAAATGGTGTCCATTTTGCAGTCAATGTCCATGCCTCTCTTCTTCCAAAATACCGTGGTGGAGCACCGATTCACTATGCCCTTATCAATGGAGATAGCGAGGCTGGTGTGACCCTGATGGAAATGGTCAAGGAAATGGATGCTGGGGATATGATTGCTAAGCGGGCTATTTCGATTACAGATGAGGACAATGTCGGAACCTTGTTTGAAAAGTTAGCAGTAGTGGGTCGTGATTTATTGCTCGAACATCTTCCTGCTTATGTAGCAGGAGAGTTAAAACCAGAAGCACAGGACCCAAGCCAAGTGACCTTTTCACCCAATATTAGCCCAGAAGAAGAGCGACTCGATTGGACCAAGACCAATCGGCAAGTCTTTAATCATATTCGTGGAATGTATCCATGGCCAGTGGCCCATACCTTATTAAAGGATGAACGGTTCAAGATTTATGAAGCGACTCTTGCAGAAGGTTCTGGCAAACCGGGTGAAATCATTGCACTTGGCAAAAAGGAATTGCTTGTGGCAACTGGTCAAGGAGCCATTGCTCTAAAAGTAGTTCAGCCAGCAGGCAAGCCCAAAATGGGAATTGCAGATTTTCTAAATGGATTTGGTCGTAAACTAGCAGTAGGAGATCGATTTGGTGAGTAGGAAAGATACAGCACGAGCGCTTGCTTTAAAGATTCTAGGACAGATTTTTGACGAAGGGGCCTATTCCAATCTTGCTCTCCAACATGCCCTATCCTCATCGAGCTTATCAGAAAAAGATAAGGGACTTGTGACGGAGTTGGTTTATGGGACGGTTATGCGAAAAATCACCTTGGAATGGTATCTAGCACATGTGATTGAGGACCGGAATAAACTCGATTCTTGGGTGTATTATCTACTCATGATGAGCCTGTATCAGATGCTCTACTTGGACAAAATTCCCAATCATGCTATTGTCAATGAAGCAGTCGAGTTGGCAAAAAAAAGTCGTGGGGCTGATCGATTTGTGAATGCTATTTTAAGGAAACTAATCGATACTGAATTACCAGATCCTGCGACTATCAAACGGAAAAATAAACGCTTGTCCATTCAGTATTCCTTGCCTGTTTGGCTCGTGAAAAAGTTGATAGAGGAATATGAAGAAGAACGGGCTGTCAAGATTTTCGAGAGCTTACTGGTACGAAATAAAGCGAGTGTCCGTGTCACAAATCCAGATGATATAGAAGCCCTAAAACAAGAGACGAATGGGGAAACTTCTCTCTTATCAGCGGTTGGTTTGGTCAAATCAAGTGGTCATTTTGCAGGGACAGCCGCCTTTCAAGAAGGACGGATTACGATTCAGGATGAAAGTAGTCAACTCGTTGCGCCTACCCTCGCTCTTCAAGGAGAAGAAGAGGTGCTAGATGCTTGTGCAGCTCCTGGTGGTAAGACGGCACATATTGCTAGTTATTTGACTACGGGAAAAGTGATAGCTCTTGATTTATACGACCATAAATTAGCCTTGATTGAGCAAAATGCTAAGCGACTCGGTGTGGCAGATAAAGTTATGACTAAAAAGCTAGATGCTAGACACGTCTTTGAAGAATTTGGCGCAGATGCCTTTGATAAAATTTTAGTGGATGCTCCTTGCTCTGGCATAGGACTTCTGCGTCGCAAGCCAGACATCAAATACAATAAGGAAACGGCAGATTTTGCGGCGCTTCAAAGCATACAACTAGAGATACTAGACAATGTTTGTCAAAGTCTTAGAAAAGGTGGTATAATAACCTATAGCACCTGCACGATTGTGGCAGAGGAAAATAGGGAAGTGGTGGATGCTTTTTTGACCAGTCACCCCAATTTTACACAAGTAAAATTAGAACATGAAAGAGCAGATATTTTGCAAGATGGTTGTATCTTGATTACTCCAGAGTTGTACGGGAGTGATGGATTCTTTATTAGCCAATTTCAGCGAATATCATAAAAGGAGGAAATGGACAAAATGGAAATTTCATTATTAACAGATGTAGGTCAGAAACGGACCAATAATCAGGATTATGTCAATCGCTATAAAAACCGAGCAGGTATTGATTTGATTGTCTTGGCAGATGGTATGGGCGGTCATAGGGCTGGACACATTGCTAGTGAGATGGCGGCGACAGATTTGGGCATTTCCTGGGTAGACACTCAAATTCATACCTTAAATGATGTTCGGGAATGGTTTGCGACAATTTTAGAAGAGGAAAATCAAAAGATTCATGAATTGGGTCAGTCTGAAGAATACCGAGGGATGGGAACGACTTTAGAAGCGGTTGTCATTATTGATCATCAAATGATGTACGCTCATGTTGGGGATTCACGTATTGGGCTTGTTCGCGGAGAAGAATACCAACAGTTAACGAGTGATCACTCCTTGGTCGGCGCCTTGGTGCGAGCAGGTCAATTAACAGAAGAAGAAGCTAAGCACCATCCACAAAAAAACTTTATTACTCAGTCTATCGGCCAAAGTGAACCTATTGAAGCAGATATTGCTATAAAAACCCTTGAAGTAGGCGACTATGTACTAATAAATAGCGATGGCTTAACCAATATGGTTTCGAATGAAGATATTCGGGATATTATTTTAAGCGAGGTCTCCTTGGATAGTAAAGCAGAAAGCCTCATTCGATTTGCTAACAACGCAGGAGGAACAGATAATATTACAGTAGCTCTTCTCCATATTACTGAGGAGGAGAGGTAATGATTCAAATTGGAAAGATATTTGCCGACCGCTATCGAATCGTTCGTCAGATCGGTCGTGGCGGGATGGCAGATGTGTACCTGGCAAAGGATCTCATATTAGATGGCGAAGAAGTAGCTGTCAAGGTGCTTCGGACTAATTATCAGACGGATCAAATTGCAGTTCAACGCTTCCAACGAGAAGCGCGTGCCATGGCGGATTTGGATCACCTAAACATTGTTCGCATCTCAGATATCGGGGAAGAAGATGGTCAACAATATCTAGCGATGGAATACGTTGATGGGCTCGATTTGAAGCGTTATATCAAAGAAAATGCCCCTCTGTCTAATGACGAGGCAGTGCGGATTATGGGTCAAATCCTATTAGCGATGCGAATGGCGCATACGCGTGGGATTGTTCACCGTGATTTAAAACCACAGAACGTTCTTTTGACGAAAAATGGAACCGCAAAAGTGACAGACTTCGGAATTGCTGTTGCCTTTGCAGAGACGAGTCTAACCCAAACCAATTCGATGTTAGGCTCTGTGCATTATTTGTCACCAGAGCAAGCGCGTGGGTCAAAAGCTACTGTTCAAAGTGACATTTATGCGATGGGAATTATTCTCTTTGAGATGTTGACAGGTCACATTCCTTACGATGGAGATAGTGCTGTGACCATTGCGCTTCAGCATTTCCAAAAAGCCTTACCTTCTGTAAGGGCGGAAAATGACGCAGTACCTCAAGCGTTGGAAAATGTTGTCCTAAAAGCAACCGCAAAAAAACTAGATGAGCGCTACAAAACAGTGGCGGAAATGTATGCTGATTTGGCTTCGACCCTTTCAACGAGCCGTCGAAATGAGAAAAGGGTAGCTTTGGAAGACGGAAAAGTCGATACGAAATCCTTACCGAAACTAACGTCTTCTTCGGAAACTAGGCGTCAAAAAGCTCCAGATAAGCCTGAAAAAAAGGTAGAGAAAGCAGCTGCCTCCACCCAAAAGCTCCCTAAGGTAAAACGTCGGATGAGAATGCGGTATAAAGTCTTAATTAGCGCTATTCTCCTGCTGATTGCAGCCTTTGTCGCCCTGTTGTACAATACTCCTGCAACTGTTACCGTACCTGATGTGAAAGGGGAGACAGTAGAAATTGCGCAAGAAAAAATTGAGACAGCTGGATTGAAGGTCGGAGCAATTACCGAGGAAGCCTCGTCTGAAGTAGAAGAAGGCAGAGTCTTACGCACCACCCCTGCGGCTAATAGCTCAAAACGTGAGGGAAGTTTAGTTGATATTATTGTCGCCACTAAGGAGCTAGTCACTGTACCAGATGTGTCAGGAGAATCGGCTGAAAAAGCGCGTAGTGACTTGGAAACAGCAGGATTTGAGGTTGACGTCAAGCAAGCCTTTAGTGATAAGGTACCAGAAGGGAATGTAATCGAAACAGATCCTAAAGCAAATTCGTCCAAAGCTAAGGGAAGCAAGGTTCTTATGACGGTTTCAAAAGGAGTAGAGACGGTTGCTATTCCAGGAAACCTAGCTGGTAAGAGCGTGGAGTCTGTGACGCAGGAGTTGAAAAGAACTGGTTTTACTGTTGGTACAACCATGGAAGAATTCAGCGACTCCGTTCCTAAAGGGTCAGTTATTCGAACAGATCCTGAAATGGGAGGAAAAATTGCCAAAGGCTCAACTGTGAATCTCATTGTTTCTAAGGGCTCAGCACCGATTATGCCAGACTTTGGGATATTGAAAGTCAGCTATGCAGAAGCACGGAGACAGTTACAAAGTCTAGGAGGGCTAAATGTAACGGTTGAAAAGATTGAAGACACGAATTATGCGAGTGCTAGTGGAGATTTAGTGGTGGGACAATATCCTGCCGCAGGGGACACGATTGATGGAAACGTCACCCTGTATGTCTCCGTAGTTGCGCAGCAACCGACCTACAGTTCGTCCTCTACGCATGCTAATACGGAAACATCGACTAGTTCGACAGAGATAGCAAGCAATCACTAGTCAATAAAGGAAGTCAGGAAGTTAGTTGCCTACTTCCTTTTTTCCTACTCTAGAAGGAGGTTTTTCTAGCAAATTTTGGTACAATAATAGAGAAAGGAATCCGTCCATGAGAAAAGTTCAGTTTTTTTTACTAGTCGAAAGTGTTCTCTTTGTCTTGGCTTGTTTTGATGTGCTGGCCAGTGAGATGGCAAGGACGATGCTGCTCTTTGCTGGAATTTTGCTGGTAATTTGGTATGTTTTAGGACGTCAAATTACAAGTGTATTTTTGAGTAGTGCTATCTTGTTAGTCTTTCTCGTGTTTGCTCTCAACCCCTACTTTTTACTTGGCATTCTCTTTATGATTGTCTATATGTTTATCAACTTCTTTTCACGCTATGAAAAGAGAAATCAGTATACACATATTATCCTTGATGATCAGACATTAGAAGCGAAAAAAGAAAAAACCAAATGGTTTGGTAGTCAAAATCATTCTCAGGATTCGTATGGATTTGAAGATATTAATCTGATTCGCCTGTTTGGTAATGATGTGGTCGATCTTGATGAAACCGTTTTAGTTGGACGAGATAATATTGTTGTGGTTCGCAAGACCTTTGGAAAAACCAAGATTATCGTACCAATTGATGTAGAAGTTTCGTTGTCTGCTTCCAGTATTTACGGTCGTGTCCATTTTCTAGGTCTGTCTTATTGGGATTTGCGCAATGAAAGTTTTGTGATAGCGAGCCCTTACTACAAGGATTCTCATAAACGGGTGAAACTGGTCGTCAATTGCCTCTTTGGTGATGTGGAGGTGGTTCGCGTATGATGAAAAAAGGAACCATTTTCCTTCTAGCTTGGTATGCAACGTTAATTGTTCTAGTTGTGTTATCCGCTGTCTTTCCTTTACTCCACCAATCCCTCCTTGATATTTCTTTGTGGACATCGACAGAGCAGTTTATTTTCACAGTACTTCTGTTAATAATTATTCTGACCTTTTTCTTAGTTGTTTTAGTGCAATCCATTGCAATTGTTGCAACCCAAAGTATGCGGCAAAAAATTCGTGCGATTATTCAAAACAAAAATATTCGAACTGCATCAGAGGACGATCAACTCTTGATTCAATTATCTGAGAAAGTTCGTGGCTTAACACATCAGGTCCAGTTGATTGATAATCAGGATTTGGTCAGAAAAGAGGAAATTGTGGAAGGTGAACGTCGAAGGATTGCCCGTGATTTGCATGATACGGTCAGTCAAGAATTATTTGCTAGTAGTATGATTTTATCAGGCTTATCGAGTAGTTTGGAGACGTTACCAGCAGAGACCTTGCAGCAACAACTTGACATTGTCAAAGAAACGATTGAAACAGCTCAGCGGGATTTACGCATTTTACTGCTGCATTTACGTCCTAGCGAGCTTGATGGCAAAAATCTGGTTGAAGGGTTTGAGCTAATTCTGCGTGAAGTCAGTGATAAGAGTAATATTGCAGTCCATTTTCACCATGAAGTGGAAATATTACCGACAGCGATTGAAGAGCATTTCTTCCGGATTGGTCAGGAGATTATTAGCAATACCTTGCGCCATTCCCAAGCGCAGCATTTAGACGTATACCTTGTTCAATCAGAGTATGAAGTGCAATTAAAAATGGCGGATGATGGTATTGGATTTATAAAAAGTGATGAGCAAGAGGTCAGTTACGGATTGCAGAATATTCAAGAACGGGTAGAAGACATGGCAGGAACAGTAAAAATCCGTACAGCCCCTGATAAGGGAGTGGCGATTGATATCCGTGTGCCATTATTGAAAGGAAAAGAACATGAGCAAGATTCGAGTTTTATTAGTGGATGACCATGAAATGGTCCGTCTAGGATTGAAGAGTTTCTTAAACTTACAAGCAGATATTGAGGTTATTGCAGAAGCTAGCGATGGTCAAGAAGGAATTACAAAGGCCTTAGAACTACGACCAGACATTATTGTAATGGACTTGGTGATGCCTCAGTTATCAGGAGTAGATGCGACCCTAGAAATTCTGAAAGAATGGAAAGAAGCAGCAGTCTTGATATTGACTTCTTACTTAGACAACGAAAAAATCTATCCTGTCTTAAAAGCAGGAGCTAAAGGCTATATGCTGAAAACCTCTAGCGCCGATGAAATTGTACGTGCCATCCGTAAGGTCCATCAGGGAACATTGGCAATTGAAACAGAAGTTGAAAAGAAAATGGAGCATCAAAAACGCCATCCTGCCTTACATGACGATTTGACAGCGCGTGAAAAGGAAATTTTGACCTTACTGGCCAAAGGCTATGATAATCAGCGGATTGCGGATGAATCCTTTATTTCCTTGAAAACAGTTAAAACCCATGTCTCCAATATTTTATCCAAGTTAGCTGTGAGTGACCGAACGCAAGCGGTTGTATATGCTTTCCAACATGGACTGGTAGCACAAGATCAGGAATCGTGATATAATAAATAGACATGTAAGGAGAATTATGGACGCAAAATTAAAATACAAAGCTAAGAAAATTAAAATTATTTTCTTTGATATTGATGATACCCTGCGCGTGAAAGATACAGGGTACGTTCCAGCGTCTTTGACGCGCGTATTTCAAGCCTTGAAAGAAAAAGGAATTCTCACTGGAATTGCATCTGGGCGTGCGATTTACGGGGTTGTTCCCGAACTAAAGGACTTAAAACCTGACTACTATGCAATGATTAATGGGAGTCTTGTTGAGGATGCCAAAGGCAATATTATCCGTCAAAAATCTATTCCTGAGGAGCTTGTTAAGCGCTTTGTTGAATGGACAAAGGAAGAGGGCATTGAGTATGGTTTGATGGGAAGCGACAAGTCTACATTGTCGTATCGAGATGAGCGCATCAGCAAGACGATTGATATCATTTATGAAAACCTTGAAACAGATCCGAACTTTTATCGAGATAATGCTATCTACCAAATGTGGACTTTTGAGCAAAAAGGTAAGCAAGTAGAGCTTCCTGCAGACCTTCAGGAAAATATGCGGAGTGTTCGCTGGGACACAATGTCGTCAGATATTATTCTAAATGATGCTTCAAAAGCAGCTGGAATTGCGGCAGTTGTGGAGCATCTTGGTTTAAAACCGGAAAATGTTATGGTTTTTGGAGATGGCTTAAATGATTTAGAAGCCTTTGACTATGCAGGTGTTAGTGTTGCAATGGGAGTTTCGCACCCTGAATTAAAAGAGAGAGCAGATTACATTACAAAAACAATAGAAGAAGATGGCATTTTACATGCCTTGGAGGAATTTGGTTTGGTAGAAAAAGAAAAGTATTACCCTCAACTAGATGTAGAAAATGTAAAAGGACCACGTGCTACCATTAAAACAAATCACGGTGATTTACAGCTTCAGTTATTTCCAGACATTGCGCCCAAAACAGTTGCTAACTTCGTAGCTCTTTCTAAAGATGGTTACTACGACGGTGTGATTTTCCACCGTATTATTAAAGATTTCATGATTCAAGGTGGCGATCCAACTGGAACAGGTATGGGCGGTGAATCCATTTATGGAGCAGCCTTTGAAGACGAATTTTCGATGGAAGCCTTCAATATTCGAGGGGCACTTTCGATGGCAAATGCAGGGCCGAATACCAACGGCAGTCAGTTTTTCATCGTGCAAAATACCAACCTACCCTATGCTAAAAAAGAGTTAGAACGTGGTGGCTGGCCAGCTCCGATTGCAGAACTCTACGCAGAACAAGGCGGAACTCCGCATTTAGATCAACGACACACAGTTTTTGGTCAATTGCGTGATGAAGCATCTTATGCCGTTTTGGATACTATTGCAGCTGTGGACACAGGTGCGATGGATAAACCTGTGGAAGACGTTGTCATCGAAACAATCGAAATTGAGGATTAAGATGAGAATAGGAGAAAAATTGCGAGGGACTGTAACAGGTATCCAACCTTATGGGGCTTTTGTAGAGCTGGAAAATGGGACGACGGGCTTGATCCATATTTCAGAAATCAAGACAGGCTATGTCGATAATATCCGAGATCATTTAACCATTGGGCAACAGCTTCTGGTTCAAGTCGTGGATGTGGATGAATATAGCAAAAAAGCCAGCCTATCTTTACGAACGTTGGAAGAAGAAAAACAGAAACTTCCACGACCTCACCGCTTCACAAGTGACCGTTATAAAATTGGTTTTGACCCCTTGGCGAAACAACTCCCGCATTGGATGAAAGAAGCAAGAAGTTTTTTAGAAAAATCAAAAGAACAGTAAAAAGGAGAAGGCCCTCGTCATTTCGTCGAAATGGTGTGCCCTCTCCTTTTTTCTGAGAAGTGTATTTGATAAAAGCCCAGTTTGGCCTTGCCGAAGGTGGTAAAGATTGTTGATGCAACGGTTGCTTGCCATACTGTTCGCTTTTTCAGTTTTAAAAATGCTCTAGTCAAATACCTAAACCTAGAACCAGAAAAGCGAAGCACCTTTTTATCATCCGTGTCCGTTTTCCACCTCCACCTAGAAGGAGACTGAACTTTCTGTCCAGTCTCCCCCTGTTGTTGTTTGTTTAAGCCTCATAAAGAGCTGTTGATAGGTATCGTTCACCGTTGTCTGCAAGAATGGCAAGTACTTTTTTTCCTGGACCAAGCTCTTTTGCAACTTCGATAGCAGCGTAGATAGCCGCCCCAGAGGAAATACCTACAAGGAATCCTTCTTGTCCCCCAACCGCACGACCAGTTGCTAGCGCGTCGTCTGATTTCACACGGACAATATGGTCATAAGAATCCGTATCTAGAGTATCCGGAATAAATCCTGCTGAAATTCCCTGAATTTTGTGTGGTCCAGGAGCTTCACCTGATAGGACGGCGGATTCGTCTGCTTCGACAGCATAAATGGCAATATTAGGATTTGCCTGTTTGAGGGTATGTGACACACCGGTAATGGTTCCACCTGTTCCAATCCCAGAAACGAAGGCATCGAGTCCTGTTGCACCAAATGCTTCTAGAATTTCTTGACCAGTTGTCTCCTCGTGGATTTTCGGATTAGCGGGGTTGGCAAATTGTAACGGTACCCAAGCCTTTTGCTCCTCAGCGATTTCATGAGCCTTAGCAATAGCTCCCTTCATTCCTTCGCTACCTGGAGTAAGAACAAGTTCTGCTCCATAAGCTTGAATGATTTTCCGGCGTTCAATACTCATGGTTTCAGGCATGACAATGATTACTTTATAGCCTTTTGCAGCGCCGACCCAGGCAAGGCCGATTCCAGTATTTCCACTAGTGGGCTCCACAATCGTATCGCCTGGTTTGATAATGCCGTCTTTTTCAGCTTGATCAATCATGGCTAAGGCAATACGGTCTTTTACAGATGAGCCAGGGTTGAATGCTTCTAATTTTACGTAGACCTCAGCTGCTCCTTCAGGTACGAGATGATTTAATTTTACAATAGGGGTTTTTCCAACTAATTCAGTAATATTTTGATAAATAGCCATGCGGCACCTCCACTTTTTATAGTTCTTAGTATACTCCTGTATCTAGCCGTTGTAAAATATAAAAAACCTATCGCCATGATAGGAAAAACCTAATTTTTGCGACTTTTTATATAAACAATAAATAGCAGAAACGTTGATTTATCAAGGTTTGCACCTATCATGATTTGTGGATTATGTGTAACAGGTTGCAAAAAAGTCGGGAAAAAGTTGGGAAAAAGTCGGGATTTTTTATGCCTCACGAATGCTGTCAATATAGGCATCTGTGACCAATTGGGTGCGTTCGTCTCGGATATGAGTATAGGCGGAAGTAGTCCTAGTTTGTGTATGTCCAACATATCGCATGATATCGTATTGGTTTACTCCAGCTATCAAGGCTTGGGTGGTGAAAAAGTGGCGCATGATATGTGGTGTTACATGGATTTTGACTTCGTTACTCACTAATTTAAAGATCTTGTTCATGAATGAAGGTGGTTCTAGTTTTAGCTTGCCATTTTTAATGCTGATTGTGATATAATCTTTTTCAGGTTTTAGGATAGTACCGGTGATTTTTTTAACCGTTTTTGCTTCTTTGATGGCATGTTTTAGCAACGAGCTTCCCGTCTCATCTAACGATACATAGCGGACAGAGCTTTCTGTTTTCGTGCGACCTGCTCCATTTCGTGTGCGACTGGAACGGCTGTCTCGTATGCGCAGGATGGCTCGCCCGTCTGTATTAAATGTTACATCCATGCTCCGTAGACCGCAAACTTCACCACGACGGAGTCCGAAAATTGTCAAATAGACAAAGGCATAATGGGTCTTGCTGAGTATTTCTTCGGCCTTGGCTAGCCAAATTCTGAAATCCTGCAATGAAAGTTCTTTGTTCATTGGAGTAACTTCTGACTCACCGATGTAGACCCCTGCTAGGGTGTTTCTGGGGATATTGCCATTTCTGACGGCATCGTTTAGGATTGCAGTGAGTAAGCGGTGAGCGGTGAGAATGCTATTTTTGCGGTAGACGGTTAGCTGTTCAGAGATAAATTCTTCGTAGTTATTCCGCTTTATTTTTTTCAGTTGGTACTCACCCTAATAGGGCTGTATCATTTTTGAATAGATGCCAGAATTGGTGTAGATTGAGGTGTCGTTCCACTGTTTTGTTTTTTCTTGTTTACGTGAATAGATTTTCCAATATTCATCTAGGGTGATTTCTGTATCGATATCATCCAAATAATTTTCTATTCTATCTTCAAATTCACGTAGAACTTGCTGTACGTCTTTGATACTCTTTAATCCGCTTTTCGAATAGTCCTTGTAACGTCCGTCTTTGCATGAGGCGATACGAACCATGTATCTGGTACCTTTGGGCAGCTCATAACTAAAGATGTTTGGGTATTTGGTTTTGGTATATTTCATGTTATTCTCCTTCGTTGGTTTGACTTCTGGACAAGGTTTTCAACTGGAGAGGTTGGCATCACCTCCTTTTTGTGATAAAATGGGTACAGTAAAGGGACCTACCGCAAGCAGGTTTTTACTACACAATCATTTTCTCCTCACACTCAAGCTTGCCGGCGGAGAGTGTGGGGAGTTTTTTTATAGTTAGCATTGTTTCTTTTTCAAGCGTCTAACTTCTCCTCCTGAGTGCAGTCTTGGTCTTTTACACTGTTTAGGGTTTATTTCCAGAACTGTTTTCCAGTCGAGTGGGAAACCAAGGTCTTCTTTGTTGATATACATAGAATAGTTCTCTAGAATACTGTCTAATTTAGAAATATTGTGTTTCCATATAGTTGTATCATTTAAAAGATGTTTCAGTAAGATGAAGTTTATAAATAATTTATTCGTTTGGACTTTGTTGGCATGATGTTTTTCCCATTTTGGAGTTCTGATAAAATTTGTGCCGTACAATCTCATGTTATGTGCTAGATAATTTCTTAATATGCGTAAGGTATCAATCCAGCTATCAAGAGTTTTAGGCGACAGGTTTAAGTCACGGCTGATTATTTTCCTATCCTTACTAGGGATGTTTTTATAAAGATATTTTATGTTTCCTAGTGTAAAGAGATTTACTGCGACCCAGATAGGGAATTTTCCATTGTAGCAAGTCATATGGTGTTTGACGAAAGGTATGTCTTTATTATTTGAAATATTTTTCCGAAAATCGCTCATGAAACGCTGATAATCATTGGCAGATTTCCAATATTGGATATCTGTATAAATGAGAGGGGCTTTTAAGTGATTGATGGCAATATGATAAGCAATCCTTGTTTTAAGTTTTTCTTCTGCCTCTGCAACAAATGAAAGTAGTAAATTTCTGATATCATTATCAAACTGATAGCGAGCGATAGCTAACTCGATAGAAGCACCGGAGGAATAATTATTACTATGCTTATCTTTGAATGGAAATAGGTACCCTGTCAATGTGTAATAATTGACATTTCGGAGGATATTAGCGGCTTTATCATAGTCTCCTATCTTCAATTTTCTATCAGTTAATTTTTTAAGCTGCTGCGCAATAGTTTTTCCTTGCTTCATGTAGGTACTCCAATAAAATAAAAAACGACTTAGCACTGGTACGCTACAAAAGGTAAGCGTTGCTAAGTCTTAATCATATATTCATCATAAAACATTAGCGTTTATTTGTCAATTATTTTTTCAGAAATTTTATTTCTCCCTATAAACACTTACAACCTCGCCAATCGTTCGGATGTCGTCATGGTCTTTGAAGTCGATGTCTTTATAATCTTTGTTGAGGGATTCGAGGTAGCCGTTTTTGAGTTTTTTGACGTAGTTTTCGCCGTCAACCTGAAAGATGCCAATTGTGTTAATGTCAACAGAATTGGTGAGCTTGATAAAGAGGAAGTCGCCGTTTTTTATCTTTGGCCCCATGGAATGGCCAACGACGATAGCAATCGTGTCGTAGTCGTCATCGTCTGGGATGTCATCTTCGTAGAAAGATACGATTGTATCGTAGTCATCTTCTTGCCAGTAGCCTGTCCCTGCTGAAACTTTACCTGGTGCAGATTTTTCAACGCGTTTTCTAGCTTCGTACTCAACTCTTTTTTCGGAGATAGATGTTACCTTGTTTTCTGGTTGGGGAGTATTTTCTTTTATTTGCTCCTCTAATTGCTCCGTAGCGTACTCCAGAACGTTTTCTTGGCGCTCTGGGTGTAATTGTACCACTCTTTCATTTATCGCCTGTACGGTGCTATTAGGGGTGTCTGAGGGGGTGGTGGAGGTTTCGCCGAGCAATTCTGATTTTCTTATACCAAATATACTTGCCATTTGCTCGATTTTATCCATCAGAGGTTTGTTGCGTCCTACTTCCCAAGCTGAAATGGCAGTGGGAGCAACACGGAGTAAATCAGCCAATTGCTTTTGAGTGAGTTTTTTTGATTTTCTAAACTCTTTTATATTGTTAGCTAAAACATCCATTTTTACTGCTCCTTTTAAAGTCATTTCTTTAAATACATTCTACACTTTAAGTGTAAAAATGTAAAGTTTTTTTTATTTTTTTGTAAAAAAGTGTTGACAAGTACACTTCAAGTGTAGTATAATAGATTCAGAAATAAGGAAAGGAGGAAATCAGATGTGAAACCAAGGCGAGAAAAAAGGCCCTCTAATGAAAAACTAGCATTACTCATCATTAAGTTAGAGCTTGTGAAAGTGATACTAGAAATCATTAAAGAGCTAACACTCAAATAGTGAGGAGGGGCGAAAGCCCCAACCCTTACTATGGTTATCATATCAGATTTGAGAGGAAAAAGCAATGAAGAAAAAGAATAAATTATGGCTTGCCTTGGTTTCACTGGGGATCATATTGGATATTGTCTTGATGTTTAAAGACGGTATCAGTCTATTAACAGTGTTTAACTTGCTTATTCTACTGGTTTGCGCTTACGCATTATCAGAATAGGGAGTGGATTTTGTTGACAACATCATTCATATGTGGGATAATATAGGGGAAAAAAAGAAATGTTGACCGTTTGGCAACACAAGACCCCTAGTACCGCAAATACTAGGGGTCTTTCTTGTGGGCTAGACACTAACGTTTAGAGTGTTTGCCTCGCTTGCTATCTAGCCAGTCGCTAATCAACTTGGTTAACAGGTTGACGATAAGCGGGGCAAGAATGAGTGAAAAAAGAAATGTTACCATTTGGCCTACCTCCTTTTCTAAGGCGGTATCGTTAGTGCCAACTGTATTATACCATATCTGAAAAAAGAAAGGAGTGAGGAATATAGGTGAGATTGACGATAAAAATGGCTAGAGCCAAGGCAGGTTTTACCAAGCTGAAAATGGCTTCAGAATTGGGGGTGTCTCGTCCGACGTATGACGATTATGAAAATTACTCAACAATTATGCGTATAGACGTAGCACAACGTTTTTGTGACATCGTCGGTCTATCAATAGACGATGTTATTTTTTCAAAAACAAACTACACTTAAAGTGTTTATTTTTGAAAAATATTGTACACTTGAAGTGTTTTGTTGAAATTACTCAAACCAAGTTCAAAGAAAGGAGCAACATGAAAAAAGATTTATTTGCTGCAAAAGTTGTCTTAAACGAAGAAATTCAGACAATGATAGGCAGTGCATTTGGTCCGATGGTTGAAGATATGACTAAAGATGAAAAAATTGCATTTATACTAGATTTTCAAAGAGCACTGAGGCTTGCAGAAATTATAAAAGGTAATCCAATTCTTAAACAGAGAGTGTGTCATATTCAAAAAAAGATTTGGGATATAGCTCCTGAGGTAAGCTAATTACTCAAACCAAGTTCAAAAAAATTTGCTTGATAAACTACATTTATCAAAGTTTGTTGTTGACAAACACAACAAACTATAACTAATGGAGAGGAGGGCAGATATGACTTATGGTGAGCGCATGCGTAAGCTACGAGAGGACAGCGGAATGTCCTTGCGTGAGCTGGCAGAAAAGTCGCTATTAGACTACTCGTTTTTATCTCGGGTAGAAAATAACTTACGTACATTAACACTCCCACAGGCGAAGGCGGTGGCTAGGCGAAGGCGGTGGCTCGTGAATTGGGCTGTACGGTGAATGAGCTTGTGGAGTAGGAAGGGGGGAGAGGATGAATGAATCAGAAAGAACAGCCCTTAATGAAATACTAAGGACTGTGACGTATATAGCGGAAAAAACAGATGAGCCAATACTCGTAGAATTAGATAAAACTATTTCTTTTTTGGAGTCGAATTATCAGAGACTTTCCGAACAAGTTGAGAAAGACTTGTTGCAACTTGCCTATGTTCGGGGGTGTTTAGAGGGTTTGAAGCAGAGGCAATTGAACTAGCTATTGAATGGTCTAATTCTGGTAGATTTTTTGAAATAACAGGAGAACTCGTTGGAGCTATACCTCTGTTGAGTTTATGGAGGATTTCATCTATTTTCTTTTCAATAGTAGTTAAATTCGATTCTGGCTTATCTTTTGATTTCTTGATGTTCTCCATATTGAAATCGCCGATACTTTTAACCATTTCTTTTAGCGCTTTTTTGGAGTTTTCAATCTCGGCTACATCGGTATCATAGAGTACAGTTCTATTACTAGCTACGTCAAAAGGAAGTTTTTCATTATGTCTAATGATTGGGATTAACGGAAGTCCTAGAGCCTCCCTATACCCTAGCTCGTAAAAGGCATTTGGGTTGTGTTCGGTCATATCTGCAATAACTAGCTCATCTGTCTTTAGATGATTGATAATACTTTCGTTGATGTTACCAGTGAAGCTTTCTTGATCTACACGAATTACCTTATATCCAAGTTCTTCACAGACTGGTCTTATTAGGTAGGTTAAAACTTTATCTGCGTGGGCGTGTGTGGGAGTTCCTGGCGTTCCAATAGCAGTAACAACGAAACAAGTTTTTTCAGTCATATCAATTTCTCCAGTCATTTTATTTTCATTATACCACAAGAAAGGAGGGAGAGGATGAGACCTAAAAAATATCCGTATAAAAAAGAACCTGCACGAAAGCAAGTTCAGGACGTTATTACCTGTGTAGGTAATACTATAGTTACCGCGAATATTAACGGCATAGAGTTGAAAGCACCTAAAATTATTGTATAGGTGTTATAGATTCAAAACACTATATACGGTGTCAAGGAGGAAAAGTTATGTGGCAGAGAATCAAGCAAATTATGGATGAAAAAGGTATGACGATGTATGCCGTTAGTAAGAAAGCTGGTATCAATCAGAATGTATTGATTGATTTGAAAGCTGGTCGGAGCAAACGTATTTATTTTGACAACATGGTGAAAATCGCTGACGCACTAGATGTCAGCTTGGATGAATTTAGAAAGGAGAGAAATGGATAACCTACAAAAAATATGCAAAAAAAGACCTGCAGTTAGATTGGCGCAGGAGACGCATGAAAAATTAGTTGAGTTTTGTGCTGAAAATGATTTAGTTATTAGTACAACTTTAGGGAGATTTGTTGAATTTTGCTTAGAAAATGTAGAGTTCAGAGAGGTACACGCACCAGTCGAAAAGTTGTTCATTGGAGATAGCGAGGTGTAAATGGCGCAAAAAAGGATGTTTAATAAGACGATTACAAACTCAGATAAATTTCTTGAATTGCCATTAAGTACCCAAGCCTTATATTTTCATCTGAACATGAATGCTGACGATGATGGTTTTATTGATAATGCTAAAACAATTAAGCGGATGATTGGAGCGAATGACCTAGACTTAAAAATGTTAGTTGAACAAAATTTTTTAATTCTTTTTGACACAGGAATTATAGTAGTCAAGGATTGGCGTATACATAATACAATTAGGAACGACCGCTATAATAAAACAGTTTATGTGGAAGAATTTAAACAATTGCAAATCGCTGAAACCAAGGAATATCAAGGGTTTGAAGGGGCTGGAAACCTTTTGGCAACCAAATGGCACCCGTCTGGCACCCATCTGGCAACCCAGAAGAGAATAGAAGAGGATAGAAGAGATAAGAATAGAATAGAGGAGGATAGGAGAGAGAACTCGCTCGTCATCATCTCAGAAATCTATCAATCAAAAATCGGTGTCATTGACGGAGATCAATTTAATCAGTTGGCTGACTTTGTCCGGTTAGACGGAATGGTAGTTGAAGTGATTATCAGAGCTATCACGGAAGCTGCAGATAACAATAAACGAAATTTCAAGTACATATTAGTCATTCTTCGGAATTGGAAACAGAATGGAATTACAACAATAGCACAGGTTGAGGAACGAGAAAGAGAACGTCTCAATGCTCGTGTAAGTAGACAAAATACTCAACCACGGCAAACCAATATCCCTGACTGGTCAAATAATCCCATAAGGACAGAGCAGACAGCAGAAGGGCAAGCGGAGCTGCAGGCGTTGTACGCAGAGCTTGAAGAGCTGGAAAATGGATAAACAAAAAGCCCCAACGGACGGCAATCCGATGAGGGGCATAACAAATAAAACTAAGTAAATTATAACATAAAGGAGCCTGATATGGAAGAAGGAATTATCTTGACATTCGTCAACAAGATAACAGACGGTGTCAGGACTGCGTTAGTGGAGATTACTCAGATGTTCGATATCGAGAAGGCATTGCCGCTTGAATTGAACCAGCAACAGGTCATGAAAATGTTGGGGTGTTCGACGACAACATTTGAACGTTATACGAAATATCCGGATTTTCCCAAGATTGACAGAGGAAAAGGAACTAATCCACGGTATCCGAGAGATGCGATACGGGAGTGGTACCGAAAGTTCTAAAATGAAGTTAGCCAGTCAAGGGTATTAAAAAACATCTCAGAGAGATATAATTGTAATCACCACAACAACAATTAGAAAGACTCTGAGATGCAACACTATTATACACCAAAAAGAA
>NZ_JBFRYH010000027.1:0-24369 GCF_040984445.1 Streptococcus handemini | reverse complement strand
AAATCTTTGATAATTGTTTGATATTCCATTGTAAGTGATGGGATTTAGCGATATACTGTAAGTGGCTCATTTGGACTAACCTCCTGTTTGTTTGGTCACTTACAGTATAGTCCTTTTGGGCTTTTTAGTGTATTCTGAGAGTAACTAGCACCACGAGTATAAAATCTTTGTAACAATCCCAGATGAAGAAAAATGGATTAACCAAATTCAATCCCAGGGTTATCGATTTATAAAGGTCAATCCTTACACAGCAGCTTATACCTTTGAAAAAGTCGAACAACCAGCAGATATTCCTATTGTTCGGATTGACTACCGAAAATTTCCTTCCAAACAAGATTATTTTGATTATCTGTCTCTCTTTGCAGAATGTGGCTGGACTCTGATTCCTGGTAGTCACCACGAGAGCTGTCAGTATTTTACGCATGCTGACAATGACGGTGATCCAGATATTTTTTCAGATGATGAATCCCGCAATGCTCTCTATCAGCGTGTGAGACAGCAGGCCCTAACTTTTTTTACTATCTTTATAGCAAACTTCACCATTCTCTTCCAACTCAACTCCCATCGCCAACAAAGCATCTGGAACCTCAAAGAACTCTATCTGACTCCTGACCTGTGGGATAAATCAGGTAGTCACTTCTGGTTCGCCTTCCTCTTTGAAACACCCTTTGCCCTTTTACGGAGTATATTTCCTGCCCTCATTATCTTAGGAGGCGCCCTCTTTTATCTCTACGCGGCCTATAAAAATAAACCCAAAAAACAGAGTTTAGGACAAAAAGATTTTGATTTTTAAAATTCTTTATCATCCATTCTTAAAATTGATAAATTAAACATAAAAAGCGAACAAAATAGAATGCTGAGTGTCAGAAAACTAGTTTTGCTCGCTTTTTATATTTAGGGTTGGACTTTTGCCCCTGTCTCTGTTTTAATACATACTCTTAATGATTTCAACCCGAGTGACCAAGTCACCATGCATATTATCCACACGAAGTGCCACATTTTTCAGATAGACACAGGCACCGATAGAAATGGTTTTTTCTTCCTCGTTTAATTTTCGAACGACAAAATCGCGGAGGGTCTCTCCCTTTTCACCAGGAATCTTCACACGCGCAAGGATATTAGCCACTTGTACTTTCTGACTAGCCCGCATCACAATATTATTCGAATCATCAAATTGAATAAAGAGATACTTCCGTACGGCAAAAAGAATCGCTACAGAAACCATCCCAATTAAATAGTCTGTACTTGAAGCATGCTCGACAATTAGCTGACGAGCAACGGCAACTAACAACACCTCAATCACCGTACGAGGCGACTGCTTACACAACATCTTGATAAATTCGACTCCGACCGCTAGGGTAATGGTTCGATTCAAAAACTCTTGCAGAAAATTCTCGCCTTGTATGCCATTTGGAATGGCAGATACTAAATCTCCTATGAGTAACAAAGACAAGATCAAGAGTGCTACAGCTAAAATAGCAGATAAGATTAACTCCAAATAGTAAACAACTTCTATCACAACGTTTTGTAGAAATTTTCTCATAAACCCTCACCCTTATGCAAGCATATCTATATCTCGTAGCTGTTTTAACAACGTATCTCTTTGGTAATAAAGGGATTTAGTTGTTTCTCTGCATTTATTTTATCCTATCATGATTTGTAAAAAAATACAATCAATTAAGCTGAAAGTTTGTGAAATAAAACAAAGCTGGAACAAAAGTTCTCAGCTTCATTTTGTGTTCGCAATACACATCACCTATTGCCCGGCGAAGTATATCAATAATGGAGAAAACAGACTGTTTTTATAATTCTACCTGCGCAAGAACCGTATCTTTACTTACCGTTCCAAGGTTTTGCAAGTGGACCGCTTTGATTTCAGCTGTATTAGTGAAGGCAACAACAATCGTTGTCTCACGTTCTGCTGATTTTATTGCCTCAAGGTCTGCAACAAGGAGCAAGTCCCCTGCTTCGACGCGTTGGCCGTCTGATACCTTAATGGAGAATGGGGCACCGTTTAAGGCAACTGTATCTAAACCAACATGGACTAATACCTCCAAACCACTGTCCGTTAAGAGACCTACAGCATGCTTGGTTGGAAAGACACTTGTGACAAGACCAGAAACAGGAGCATAGACATTTCCATTTGCAGGCTCAACTGCATAACCATCTCCCATCATTTTTTGCGCAAATACTGGGTCATGCACCTCGGTAATGGCCATTGCTTGACCATCTGCCACCGCATGGACTTCAGCAGTTATACCTTTGAAACAATCTGCAACAACTGTTTCTTCTGCCATTGTGACAGTTGTTTTCGGAATTTCAAGTCCAGAATCAAGTAGGTCTTGAATGTCAGACTTCAAAACATCGGCTTTTGGTCCGTAGACTGCCTGCACACCTGAGCCTTTGATAATCAAGCCCATTGCCCCTGCCTGTTTCCAAGCGGCTTCTTCGCCAACTTTTTCAACATTATTAACAGTCACACGTAAGCGAGTCATACAAGCATCTACATCAGCGATATTTTCTCGACCACCTAAAAGATTGATAATCTGCACAACCTGTGAATTTCCATCTGCGACGCCTGCATTGCCAGAAACAGGTGTATCTTCTACTGTTTCTGTATCATAGTTTCCATTACGCCCTGCAGTAGCAAGGTTCATTTTTTTAATCATGAAATCTGCAATAAAGTACATCAATACTGCAAAGAGAGCAGATACCCAGATAAAGTTCACAACATCAAGTCCGATACCAGCTTTTAAGGCCATTGGAGTCCGTGTCAAGAACTCGATATTTCCGAAAGAATGCATACGTAAATGCACAATGTCAGCCATGGCAAAGGCTGCCCCTTGGATGACTGCATAGATTGCATAAAGTGGCATTGCAGCAAACATAAACATATACTCAATCGGCTCTGTTACCCCTGTCAAGAAGACAGCAAGAGCAGACGAAACGAACATTCCCTTGTATTTAGATTTTTTATCTGGATCGACATTGCGGTACATAGCAAGGGTCAAGCCCATGAGTATACCGGTTGATCCAATCATTTGACCAACCTTAAAACGTGCTGGTGTCACAGTTGCAAGCAAATCATTGTACTGACTAGTGTCTCCTGCACCTTTGAGGTTAATCAAGTCAGTAATCCAAGCTAACCAAAGCGGATCTTGTCCAAATACTTGTTGACCAGCTTGAGCACCTGTCATGATTTCATACGTTCCACCAAGTGACGTGTAGTTCATCGGAATGGTCAACATATGATGTAAACCAAATGGCAACAATAGACGTTCCAAAGTTCCATAGATAAATGGTGCTAGGACTGGCGCTGTAGCTTGTGAATTGGCAATCCATTTTCCAAAACTGTTGATCCCTGTTTGAACCAGAGGCCAAAAGACTGCTAAAACAAGAGCTACCAAAATTGAGCGATAAATCACGACAAATGGTACAAACCGCTTCCCGTTAAAGAAGGTCAGAGCATCTGGTAATTTTCGATAGTTGTAGTATTTGTTAAAGGCTGTCGCTCCAACAAAACCAGCAATAATACCGACAAAGACTCCCATATTCAAGGCTGGTTGCCCAAGGACGTTGACAAAATAGTTGGCTACGGGAATCTGTGCTCCAAAGACCGTGCTAACATGCGCTTCTGGGTCGGATAGCATCCCAACATTGACTCCAAAGAAGTTCCCGGTAATCAAGTTAATTAAAATAAAAGCAAGTCCTGCTGAGAAAGCTCCTCCCGCTCGTTCTTTCGCCCAGCTGCCACCGATAGCAAGGGCAAACAAGAGGTGAAGGTTGCCGATGATCCCCCAACCGATTTGGGCAATGATATTGCCAATACGCGCCAAAAGTTCAGAGTCTGCACTCAACAAAGGCAAGGAATTGCCGATACTCACCATCAAACCTGCAGCAGGCATAACGGCAATCACGACCATTAAACATTTTCCGAATTTTTGCCAAAATTCAAAACTGAGAAATTTTTTCATTTCTGATTCTCCTAACATTTTACATGCACTTCTAGACCAAAATGGTCAGAAACGACAGCTTCATTTTCTCCATTAAAAATAATTTGGCTTGATAGAACTTCGCGTTCTTGGTTCAAAAAGATATAGTCGATTCTCTTTTCTGCACCGTGACCACTCCAGCCGTCAATAGCTTTTGATACGGTAATTCCCGCGTCTTTTTCTGTGGCCAATTCGTAGGTATCCAGCAATCCAGTTGCTTTTATCGCTGCGTAATCTGCCTGGGCAGAAAGAGCATCCGTGTTAAAGTCCCCCATCAGAATCTTCAAACGTGAATGACTGGAACGCTCCATAATCGTCCGAAGATTATCAATAAGATCTTCTTCCTGACAATCTGGAAGGTTCATGTGACAAGAATAGCAGTCAATCAATTGTCCTTGATAGGAGACGGTTAAACCGATAATTTTTCGTGAGAAAATCGATTGCACCGTCTGATGATGGGTACAATAGAAAGGATCTACATCATAGACAGGTAACTTGGTGAGGAAGGCAATTCCCTCATCGTACTTGTCATAGCCAATATGCGAATTACTCCAAAACAAGGAGTACTTCTCCTTGCTCAACTGATTGATTTTTTCAACCAAGAGCAAGCCATAATTATCATCTTTTAAGTCTTTGGTCACTGGACTTGCCGACATCAATTGGTTGACCTCTTGAAGGGCCACCACATCATACTGTTTTTCAGCAATCGTCCGTGCCAAGATAGCTATTTTCTCTGCTTGATTGTCCTCCAACCAAGCGTGAACATTCAGCGTTAGTAACTTCATTTCAATTTCTTTTATACCTCCTCTTCTGTATTTACCATCCCAATCTGAATTGCTTTTTCGTCTTACTTTGAAGAAACGACTAGCAAGTAGAGAGGAACAACTTCACTACAAAACGAAAGAATGCTACAGCAGCGAAAGAGGATTAGTGGCTGTGCCAGATTTCTTCATTGTACTGCTCGATGGTGCGATCTGATGAGAAGAAGCCAGCTTTTGCGATATTGTGGATGACTTTCTTGTTCCAAGCATCCTGGTTTTCGTAGTCTGCCAAAACCTGTTCTTTAACTGTGATGTATTCTTTCAAGTCAATCAAGGTCATAAACCAGTCTTTATTTAACAGTTCTTGATACAAGCGCTCCAAGCGTTCGCTATTTCCTAGACGCACCAAGTCCTCACTCACAATAAAATCAACCGCACGCTTGATGGCCTCATCATTTACATAGTAGTCACGTGACACGTAGCCAGCAGTCGCATACAGGTCAATAATCGTATCTGAATCCTTACCAAAAGTATAGATATTTTCGCTACCTGCAAGCTCTGCAATCTCGACATTAGCCCCGTCCATCGTTCCTAATGTCAACGCACCGTTCAACATGAATTTCATATTTCCTGTACCAGATGCTTCTTTTGAAGCAAGAGAAATCTGCTCTGAAATATCCGTTGCAGGAATCAATTTTTCAGCTACGGTGACATTGTAGTTTTCTACCAAATGTACATTGAGATATGGGCTAACCTCAGGATCGTTGTTGATCAATTCTGACAGGCAGAGAATGAGGTGGATAATATCTTGAGCGATGATGTAAGCAGGGGCTGCTTTACCACCAAAGATAACAGTAATCTTGCGTTTTGGCAGGTTGCCATTTTTGATTTCCAAATATTTATGGATCACGTAAAGGGCATTCATCTGCTGGCGTTTGTACTCATGGAATCGCTTGATTTGGGTATCGATAATCGAATGTTCATCCAGGTCAATTCCCTTATTCTCTTTTAGATAACGTTTGAGAGCTAATTTATTCTGGAATTTGATATCAGCCAATTTAGCATGTACGGCCATATCATCTGCATAGGCCAATAATTTTTCAAGCTCTGTCGCATTTTCAAGATAACCATCACCAATCAAGTCCTTGATATAGTCTGCCAAGTCTTGGTTGGCAAATTCTAACCAACGACGGAAGGTAATTCCATTGGTCTTGTTGTTGAATTTCTCTGGATAGAGGTCGTAAAAGACCTTCAACTCAGAATTTTTCAAGATTTCGGTATGGAGTGCTGCCACCCCATTGACAGAGTTTGAGAAGTGGATATCCATGTGAGCCATGTGTACACGACCCGTTTCGTCAATGATTTGCACCGCAGGGTCTTGATAGCTAGCCCGCACCAGAGCATCCAGTTCCTTGATAATCACAACCAAGTGTGGCACCACTTCTTCTAGGAAATCAAGTGGCCATTTTTCCAAGGCTTCTGCCAAAATGGTGTGGTTGGTGTAACCAGTCATATTGCGGACAATCTCAACCGCTTCTGCAAAGTCCAAGCCATGTTTTTCCGTCAAGAGACGAATCAACTCTGGAATCACCATCGATGGGTGGGTATCGTTAATTTGGACATAGGCGTATTCCGCCAAATCATGGAGATTGCTGCCACGCTCCAAGGCTTCATCAATCAAGAGTTGCGCAGCATTTGACACCATGAAATACTGTTGGTAAATACGGAGCAATTCCCCGTTTTTATCTGAATCATCTGGGTAAAGGAAGAGGGTCAGGTTTTCCTTAATATCTGTCTTGTCAAAGGCGATACCGTCTTGAATCAAGTCATAGTTGACACGCTCAATATCAAACAAGTTGAGGTAGTTTTTCGTGTCTTTTTTGTAACCCAAGATATCCAAACGGTCTAGTTTAGAGGTAAGGGTAAAGTCTCTGAACGGCACTTCATAGCTGATATTTGTAGGAATCAACCAAGATTGCTCTTCAATCCAGAAGTTTGGCTCTGCTTCTTGCTCATTCTTATCAAATACTTGCTTAAAAAGACCGCAATGGTAGTTGAGTCCAACCCCTTCCCCATTGATCCCAAGCGTTGACATAGAGTCGACAAAACAAGATGCCAAACGTCCAAGACCTCCATTTCCAAGTGACGGTTCTGGCTCTACATCTTCTACTTGGCTGAGTGATTTCCCAGCCATTGCTAGTTCTGCTTGAATCTCTTTATACACACCTAAATTAATCAAGTTGTTAGACAAGAGCTTTCCGATGAGAAACTCAGCTGAGATATAGTAAACCTTACGCTTCCCTGTGTTTTTCGGTTTGCTTGCTGCAGCTTCTTTTACGTAGTGTAATAATTGAAAATAGATTTCTTCGTTCGTTAATTCGGCTAGTTTTTTGGCTGTATTTGCTTCTGCAAATGCTGTAAAATTAGTCATTTTGTTCATTTCCTCGCTGATATAATGTTGTCATTTTCACTAAAAAATCCTTTTTAGCTTGGGTCAAATCTTCTGCTTTCATCCGCCATTGCCAGTTCCCGCCAATTGTCGATGGTTTATTCATGCGCGATGAGGCTGGGAGATCTAAAATATCCTGCATAGTAGCAATCACTGTATCACTCACTGTTGCAAATAAAACACGCAGCATAGCTTGAGTGACTGGCTCAATCGGCTTCCGATTGCTGTAAGCATCGACATATTCTTGCTGTTCCACTGTCAAGTTATTGTACCAACCGTTGATGACCTCATTGTCATGCGTACCTGTATACGACACGGAGTTTGGAATGCAGCAGTGCGGACTATCAATACTCCTACCTTCCACATCCTCCATGCCAAATTGCAAGATTTTCATCCCAGGATAGCCGCAATCATTCAAGAGTTTTCTTGCTTTCGCATCAATATTTCCCAAATCTTCTGCAATGATTGGTAAGTCCCCCAAGGCTTCTTTTACCGACTTAAAGAGGGTATATCCTGGACCTGGCTCCCATGTACCGACTTTGGCAACTTCCGCATCTCCTGCTACCTGCCAAAAATCAGAGAAGCCTTTGAAATGGTCAATCCGCAAGACATCATAGAGTTTGAAACTCTCATGAATTCGGTAAATCCACCAACTAAATCCTGTCTTTTCATGCTCTGACCAATCATAGAGTGGATTGCCCCACAACTGACCATCTGCGCTAAAGTTATCCGCAGGAACCCCCGCCACATAAAGGGGCTTACGCTCCTGGTCTAACTTGAACAGCTGGGGTTTGGTCCAAACTTCAACACTATCTGCTGAAACATAAATCGGCATATCCCCAATAATTTTAATGTGCTTTTGATTAGCATAGGCCTTTAATTCCTTCCATTGGCTAAAGAAGAAATACTGCGTCACCTTAAAATAGGTGATTTGCTCTGCCAGCTCCTGACGGTAGAATTCCAATGTTTCTTCATTACGAGCGAGTACTTTCTTATCCTCCCACTCTTGAAGAGCCTTGTTACCAAAATGTTCCTTAATGGCCATAAATTCTGCATAGTCGTTTAACCATGACGAATTCGCCTTTTCAAATTCTCTAAATATTGCACTGTTTTTGTCTTGAGCTAGAAAACCCTTGACAGCCATTTCCAAAATAGGACGGCGTGTGGTAAACAATTGAGCATAGTCAATCACTTCTGAATCATCTCCAAACTGGACTCTTTCATAATCTGTTACCTGCAAACAACCAGCTTCGACCAACAAGTCAAAATCAATCAAATTGGTATTTCCCGCAATAGCAGAAAAGGATTGGTAGGGAGAATCCCCATAGCTAGTCGTTGTCAAAGGGAGGATTTGCCAGTAAGTTTGCTTGGTTTCTGCCAAGAAATCTACAAAATCATAGGCTTCTTTTCCAAATGTGCCGATCCCAAATTTTCCTGGTAGGGATGTAATGTGCATTAAAACACCACTTGTACGATTTGTCATATTCAAATTCCTTTCTGTTCCCTTATGGTTTTATTCTAACGCAAACGTTTGCGTTTGTCAACCTCTTTTACGTAACAGTTAAAAGTTGTCCGGAAAATATTGCTTTTTGCAAAACTTATACGGATAACTTTTACACAATTTGTGATATACTAATAGAAAGAAGGAGGGAGCCTATGAGTAAATACAAACAGGTCTATGAAGACATTAAGAAACAAATCACCACAGGTTCATTGCTGGTCAATCATGAACTGCCGAGCGAAAATGAACTGATGAAGCACTATCGCTTCTCGAAAGATACGATACGCAAAGCATTGGCCCTTCTTGAACGAGATGGCTATATTCTCAAGCAACAAGGGCGGAATTCCATTGTCCTTGAACCTTCCTTAAATAAGCCTCAATCACTTACGACGCTTTTAACCATGGGGGAACTCAATTATCCTCAGACACACGATGTCCAGACTAAACTGACCGACCTGTATATTGTACAAGGTGATCCGATTTTAATGGAAACCTTTCAAGTAGATGATAGTGTCGATTTTTACCGTGTCGGACGGACTCGCACCATCAACGGCGAGTGTGTGGAATATGAAATTTCCTATTTTAATCGCCGCATAGTCCCGTATTTAAACCGCATGATTGCAGAATCTTCGATTTACCACTATTTGGAACAAGAGTTAGGTCTTGCAATCAGCTATTCTGAACGTGAAATATCCTTCCGCTATGCCAATGATGACGAAAAAACAGCTCTTGACTTGGGAGAGTATGATATGGTGGTTGTAGTAACCAGCATCACCTATCTTGAAAACGGACAAGCCTTCCAGTATGGCAGTATCAGCTATCGCCCTGACAAAATTGTCTTTACCTCAACAGCTAAACGGTAAAAACTCATACTCTATAAATATATTCATAGGCCCTGAATAGAGTTGCTAAGCTGTGAGTACAGCTTCTAACATGGACTTAAATGTTGAAACACACAAAAGAACTGGACCCAAACGTCCAGTTCTTTTCTTTAAAACTCACTGAGTATTCTCATTGTTACCTCTTGATTTTCATACTCTATTACTTACAATTTACACGAAAGAAGCTCTAGGAGCTTTTTATTGCACTTTATTTTACGATTCGACCTATGCAAAAAACACCTACTTTTTAGTAGATGTCTTTAATCCAATCGATTTAATTTTATACAGTTACAGCTTTTCACAACTTCCTTGATCTGTTTTTGTAAAAATAAAATAATATAGATAAGAAAATCCTGTGAATTCAATATTTCTAGGCTATTAGCTTGACTAAAATAGTATTTTGGTTGATTGACTTTAAATAGTAAAATATCTAAATTAAGACTATTTGAAATAAGCTATAATTAAGCTAGCAATTTCTTTAGCATGCGTTTCAAGAACAAAATGACCACCATCTAATAATTCAATTCGACTATTGGGATTATCCTTTGCAAAGGCAAGTGCTCCTTGATAAACAAAACTTGGGTCATTTTTCCCCCAAGCTGCTAATAGCTTAGGTTGGTATTTTTTGAGATAAGCTTGAAATTTTGGATAGAGTGCAACATTTGATTGATAATCAAAAATCAAGTCAGATTGTCTTTCAGCATAACCTTCAGATTGTGAATAATAAATATCCAATAAATACCCATCAGGAGATAACTTGCTGATATCTTCACCACCAGAGTATTGACCAATAATGGTTTGTGGAGCGAATGCACTTTGGTACTCTTTTCTCAGCTCAGGTGTTGGATTTTTCCAGTACTCTGCTCGAGCTTCCCACTTTTTACCCAAGCCCTCTTCATACACATTTCCATTTTGACTAACAATACCTAGAATGCGTTCGGGATATTTACTTGCAATCCTAAAACCAATGAGTGCACCGTAATCAAAAACATAAAGATAAAATCTCTCAACAGATAAGGCAGATAGGAAATCTTC
This sequence comes from Streptococcus handemini, assembly GCF_040984445.1. NCBI lineage: Bacteria > Bacillati > Bacillota > Bacilli > Lactobacillales > Streptococcaceae > Streptococcus > Streptococcus handemini. The sequence continues at coordinate 13,750 of NZ_JBFRYH010000027.1, read as the reverse complement.
AACATAAGCCGTCAAATTATCAAAGGTATACTCAAAATCAGTATGCTTTGGTGCTGCTGACTGACCAAATCCTATTAAATCAGGAGCGATGAGATGAAAATCCTTTTCCAATAATGGCATCAATTCACGAAATTGATGACTAGCTGATGGAAAACCATGCAACAATAAGAAAACTGGCTTATCCGCTTGCCCAGCTTCACGATAAAAAACTTCCAAATCATTTACTATAATTTTATTATATTTCATATTTTCTTACCTCTTCTGCTATCAGATTCTCTATTTTTTTGACATGATTATCTGTAATCAAATCAATGGTATCTATTTGATTTTGACTTAGATTACCTGTATTAAACACCTCTCCTGAAAAAACAGTTCCTAAAATACTCATGCGACAATACAAGAAAATTTGTTCAATCAATTTTATCATTTCATCGCTTTTTACTTCCATCGTTCCAGATGAACTGTAATCTTCATTGGTTGATCCTGCTGTTAGACCACTGATTATTTTTTTACCATCCAGTGCATATCCTTTGCTGCCGTAAGCTCATCCATGAGAAAATACTTCTTCCACCCAACGCATCATTAAAGAAGACATGAAATACCAAAAAATCGGAGACTGAAGAATGACAATGTCCGCCCAAAGTAACTTTTCTTTTTCTACCTCAATATCTATTGCATAATCTCCATAAAGAGCATCAAATCACTGACCTTACTATTCGGAAATTGTTGTTGCAATTTTTTTAGGATCTGCTGATTTCCAATAGATATTTCTGGGTAAGTGTGTCCTGTTACAACTAAAATATTTGTCATAAGATACCTCTCTTTTTCTATACGTTTTAATATTTAACGAAAATCAACAGCTACTCAGCCGTTCCACAGAATAAATAATCAGCTTGAGCACTTTCTTTTTAACAAGTATTAGATAATCATCCCCTCTAAATGATCCAGCTCATGTTGAACAATCTGAGCTGTAAAACCTGTTAGGGTCAGTCGTTTCGCCTGCCAATGTTGGTCAAAAAAGGAAACATCGATTTCTTCAAAACGCTTGGTCGGGCGTACACCGTCTAGGGAGAGACAACTTTCTTCAGTCTGATAAGGCTGTCTAGCAGCTAGAAGAACGGGATTATACATGACTAGATTAGTAAATCCCATATTGACAATGATGATTCGCTTCCTAATCCCAATCATATTGGCAGCCATGCCAACACAGACATCTTGATGTGCCAACAAGGTGTCCTGTAAATCCTGTCCAATTGCCAAATCTGCTTTTGTTGCTGGCTCTGACGGAACCTGTAAAAAGAAGATGTCTTTCATAATCGGTCGAATCATCATGAACTCCTTTGGTTTATAGATAGTTATTCACATCGACTAACTCTACTTGCTGGCTGTCTGCTAACATCTGTTCCAATATCCCTTTATGAGAAGCTCCAATTAGAATCAAGAGCCGATCATCTACTGCTTGTTGTTCAAACAGATTGTAAAAAATCATCAGATTCCGCTGATACCACCAGATCAGCCAACCAATACCAACTTCTCGTCCCGTTCTTCCCACTCGCGCTACATTGGTATAATAAGCCTGCGCAGCTGCTACAAATTGCGGTGAATTATAGAAGCGAAGATTTTCAGTAATCCCTTTATCCAAATCTGTCTGATCTAAGGGATAACGCTCCAGTTCTGCCTGCAAGGCTGGCTGATTGACTAGTTCATCCATAATATCGCCAAAACCATACAAGCCCTGTCCCTCCTCCATCCAATCAATCGCAACAAGCTCTGCTTGACTGGCCTTAGCTAGGGGAAAGGCCAACTGAATAATTTCATTCGTGGAAGTAACCTGACCTGACTGCCAATTCGCAAAATACTGCAACAGTTGGTCTTGGTGCTTGCTTTCCCATTCCACACAGATTTTCGTTGGCTGAAAAGCCTTGAATTTTTCTACAAGCTCTGCAAATTCTGCACCAAAATCATAAATACGCTCAGTATCTTTCAAATGATGAACATCTGCCTGGCTTTCCATATGAAACGTCCCTACAATCATTACTTTGACCATTGTCTTATCTCCTTTTCCTTTTTAAAAAAGTATAAAACTATTGCAAGGAATTGTCAATCCGTATCGGTACTCGGCCAAAATTTTGCTCTCCTAACAGAGAATGGCCCAGTTGGTAAATGCCATCTGCCTGCTGGGTAAGAGAATCCCAGGGCTCTTTTCCAATTCGGCTAATCAGTGTAACTTCCTGCTTGATACTAGCCAAATACCTGCGTCCCTTTTCAGTAAAGCCTAGCAGGTGGATTTCTTGCGGCAATGGACTTTCCTTTGCCTGTACCAAGATGTAGGTCAACAGTCGTCGAACGCGTGCCTTGGTATAGCGCTTGGTCGCAATCTGATCGACTAATTCTTCCATTGAAGTAGCTAACTTTATCGCTTCGCTGATGCGACTGGCCATTTCTTGGTTAACTTGGTAAATCTCGGTCAAGTCAGGATTGGAGAGAATTTGATAGCGGAGATAGGGGAAATAAGCCTCCCATGACACATGGGGAGCGTGCTTTAGTAGTTCTCCACTCGGACTGAAGGTAGCAACAAAGTCTATATCGTCAATCCGACTTCTCAGAGCCGTTGCTGAGGCAAAGCCCAAATGGCCGTCCAAGGAATGAAAACCAGCTCCCTCTCGTTTAATCGGACACAATGCAATCCCTTTTCCTGCTACTGCCTTCGCATAGGCAAGAGCGAGAACGTGATTTGGCGTATTGCCTGAAAAACTGAGATCTGCAAACCTTTCCCACATGGCTTGTGTTTTTTCAGGATAACTGAGTCTATCAGGTAAACTGGCTAGAAAATCAGCCATTTCATCACTTTTTAACTCGTAGAGCTCTGCTATTTTCCCATAATCCAACACTTCTTCTGTCCCAAAGGAAAGCTGATTCACTCCTAAACGAGCCAAGATATCCACCGCTCCTTGGGAAAAAAAATCTGCCGCCTGCACACTGACTAAAAAAGGTAATTCAACGACCAAATCTGCACCATTCTCCAGCGCCATCTGGGCTCTTGTCCACTTATCTACAATAGCTGGTTCGCCCCGCTGGGTGAAATTCCCACTCATGGCAACAATCTTCAAACCTTGAGCTTTCGAAAGCAGATAGGCATGTCCATTATGAAAGGGATTGAACTCTGCAATAATACCTGTCACTGTCATTTTTCTGCTACAAAGAACCAGCGAGCACTCGTCTCTATTGGCTCCTTGTCCTCAAAATCCGCATAGACCTTAACATTTTGAAAACCAGCCTGCTCCAGCAGGACATCATAGGTCAATAACTCATAGGTCCGCTCTTCGTGAATCTCATCCACCCGACTGAAACGACCGTCGGCTTCCTGAACAAAGAAGGTCAGTTCATGCACAATCGAGTGTGGTGGCTCATCCGCATAAGTATCCCAAACAAAGGCAAAATCTTCCGCATTTTCATGGTAGCTGTAGCCTGGAAAAACCTCATCCATTTGATAGGTCGAATGGACATCAAAGAGAAAACGGCCCCCTTCATTGAGATGATTATAAACCTCTTGAAAAACCTGACCAACTTCGACTTCATCAGCCATGTAGCAAATCGAATCCGAATAGCAGGTCACCATATCAAAGCTAGCAAGACCAGACAAGTCCAGCATATTGCCTTCTAAAAAGGGAATTTCCACTCCAGCTTCCTGACTACGTTTTTTGGCCAATTCAAGCATCTCTCGGCTCAAATCAAGACCTGTTACATCAAAGCCGGCTTCTTTAAAACGAATGGATTGAATGCCCGTACCACAAGCCAATTCCAGGAGTTTTGTCTTGCCTTTCGGAAAATGTCTCAAGCTAAAATCAGTCCATTTGTCATACAAACCATCATCCATAATGGCATCATAGACTGAGGCAAAGGTTTCATAAGTCGCCATGTTGTTTCCTTTCTTTAAAAAACTCAGTCGGCTTCCAACTGAGTTTTGCAGTATTTTCAATCATCTTATCGTTCATAATCATAAGTGTTTCGGACTAGTATCTACCGCCCCATCTCACTCGTCAGATAAGTCTTACAACCACTCGGCAATCGCAAGGTTATCCGCTTCATGCCATAATTTTTCAAGATTGTAATGAACACGCATTTCTTCTGAGAAGATATGAACAACAACCCCACCTAAATCAAGCAAGACCCAGCCTCCTGCTGCATCACCCTCTAATTGGCTTGCTGCAAAACCTGCTTCTTTAACCTTTTCACGAATATTCTCAGCAATGGCCTCTAACTGACGGCTGTTCATTGAGCTAGCAATCACAAAATAGTCTGTTACACTGGTTAAAGATGTGACATCTAACGCTACAATTTCTTCTGCACGTTTTTCATCGGCCGCTTTAACGACCAATTCTACTAATTCCTTTTCTTTCACATTTTACCTCATTATTGGTTACTGATTCAAATACCCCACATAAGCATTATAGGTTTCAATGGTTTGGGGATAAATAGGAATAGCTTTTTTAGCCAAATGAGCAACTGTCTGCGCCGTTTCATAGGCAACAGCCTGCTCCAAAGATTGTTTGGCTAATCTTCTTGCTTCATCCACTCCGGGAAAATCACGATTCGGCTCAATGTAGTCAGCCACGTAGAGAACCTTATCAAGCAAGGTCATCTCCGCCGCCCCCACCGTATGGCGCTCTATGGCTTGTAAAATTTCTAGGTCATCTAGTCCAAAATCTTGACGAATTTTGTAGGAACCAACCATGCCATGCCAGACATTATTGCCCCAGACTTTCAAATCCTCACTCAGCTGATACTGATCAATCAGGTCTAAGAATACCTGATCATCAACCTCTTTGGCATAATCATGGAGAAGAGCAGCAAGACTGGCTTTTCGTTCATCACAACCATACTGACGAGCCAACTCAAGCGCTACTTTTTCTACACCAAGAACATGACGAAATCGTTTCTCAGACATGGCAGAGCGAATTTTTTCTAGGAGCTTCTCACGGTCAAAGGATAAATCAGCTGCTATCATTTGTACAATCCTTTTTCTTCAATATAATCCAAAACCTCATGCGGTAGCATAAAGTTTGGCACACGGCCTTGCTGGATAAATCGGCGTACCATACTGGAAGAAATATCCATTAAGGGAACGTCTACCCAGATAATCGGATAAGAGGTCCCTGCCTTATAGCGTGGGCGCTGAACGCCGACAAATTGCACCAGCTGAATCAGCTCATCAATCCGATGCCACTTAGGCAAATAATCCACCATATCTGCGCCAATGATGAAATAGTAATCCGTATCAGGATTTTTTTCCTTCAAGAGTTTCATCGTTTCATAAGTATAGCTGATGCCACGGCGCTCTAGCTCAATCGTTTCAATGCCTAAGCCTTCAATCCCTGCAATCGCCATTTTCAGCATATTGTAGCGGTGCAATTCATCAATCGTTTCTTTTTTGTCGACATGAGGTGGTAGAAACTCAGGCATCAGCAAGACCTCATCTAATTTCAACTGCTGCCGTACCTGGTCAGCCACAATTAAATGAGCATTGTGAACAGGATTGAAATTCCCTCCCAAAATACCGACTTGTTTGCGATTTGTTTCTTTTTTCTCAACCTCTAACTCAACCTTAGTAAAGGGGGTTAACAGCTCAATTGCCATCTGTACTCCTTCTCCAACTCATCCATTCTTGGGAAAATCCCACTAGATTTCCCTCACTTTGACAGAAAGTTTTCGATTTTCTTTCTTGCTTGACTGTTTAAATAAAATCAAGGTCCGACCAATTTTCTGTACGGTATCTACTCCGATTTCTTCTTCCAAGATCTCCGCCACATCATGAATGTTTTCATCTGTATTTTGAAGCAGCGTCACCTTAATCAGCTCACGTCTATCCAAGGCCTGACGGACGCTAGTCTTAATTTGGTCGTTTAAACCGTATTTCCCGATTTGGATAATGGGCTTCAAACTATGTGCCTGACTGTTAAGAAAGGCCCGTTGTTTTGATGTTAATGTCATAGTATTTCCTTTTTCTATATAATTGCTTTACGAATCACAACACTGACACCCTTTGGTGCCCAAGCTGCTATTTTGGCTACTCCATTGACTCGAATCCATCCAAGACCTGAAAACACTACATCTGTCTTTTCAGTAATGGTAAATTCATGCCGGACCAATTCTGGGAAGTTTTCCAATTCTGCACTAGTTGGTGGCACTAGTAGACTACCTGCGTGTTTTTGGTAAAACGCTGTCGCACCTTCTAATTTCGTGCGGTGAAGTTTTAATTCATTATCAAAAAATGCGGTAAAACCTTGTTTTTCTCCTGCGATAAAGTCAAACCGTCCCAAACCAGCTAAAAAGAGGGTTTGTTCAGGATTTAACTGATAGGTTTTGGGTTTGATTTCCTTGCGCGGACTAGCAAATTTCAAATTTTTCGCAGACAAATAATGGGCCATCTGATGACGATGAATAATTCCTGGTGTGTCATAGATATAGGAGCCGTCATCGAGGGGAATTTCAATCTTATCAAGGGTAGTCCCGGGGAAACGAGAGGTGGTAATCACGTCCTTGTCTCCTGTAATCTCCTGAATAATGGCGTTGATGAGGGTTGATTTTCCAACATTGGTTACACCAACCACATAGACATCCCGCCCTTTACGGTAGTGTTCAATCTTATCCATCAATTCCTTAATGGCATACTTGTTTTGGGCAGATGTCAGCATGACATCGATAGGGCGCAAGCCCACTTCGTGAGCCCGTTCAGTCAGCCATTGGGTCACTTTTCCATCCTTGACAGACTTGGGCAAAATGTCCTTTTTATTCCCGACCAGAAGGACATCATTTCCGGATACAAAACGTGGTAACCCAGGAATGACAGAGCCGTTAAAATCAAAAATATCAATGACATTGACCACCAAGGCATCACTGTCTCCCACACTATGGAGCAGGGTTTGAAATTCATCATCTGAAATATTGACATCCGAAATTTCATTGTAGTGACGAAGACGGAAACAGCGCTGACAGTAAACCTGACCTGTTTCTAATCCCTTTTCCAAGGCAGATTGGGGCGTATAGCCTACCCCTTCTTTTTCCTTGGTCTGAATCAAGGCTCCGCAACCAATACAATATAATTCTTCCACTTACATTTCCCTCTTGTAATCAAATGCGCCATATTTGGCAGTAATTCTCTTCATCATACGGCGTTCACGCCAACGATTGATTTGGGTATTAATCGAGTCTGTCTCAATGAGTGGTCGCACCAAGACAGAGCGAATCCCAGCTCGCTTAGCTGCTCGAATATCCGTCATCAACTGATCACCAATCATAATCGCTTCTTCACGCTTGATACCAAAGCGCTTAATAGCTCGGTCAATCCCAAATGTGAACGGTTTTAAGGCAAAGGCTTCAAAGTCAATATCAAAGCGTTCAACCGCTCGCTTCACACGTTCATATTTATTGTTTGAAACAACAACCACATGGACTCCCGCATCCCGCAAATCATGTAGCCACTTGTGCATCTCTGGTGTCCCATCTGGATTGTTCCAGGCAATCAAGGTATTATCCAAGTCCACAAAAACCGTCCGAATATGGTATTTTTGCAAACTCTCTACTGTCACATCATAGGCTTTTTCAAGCACAAAATCTGGCATATAATTCTCAATCGTCACACTATTCTCCATCGTTCTGAGAGCGGGTTAACAAGGCTGACTGACTTTCTTTCAATTTTGCCAGTCGCACTCTCTCTGTCCTTTTACAAAAGAACTCAATCAGTTTATTTTACCATAATTTGGGGCAAATAGCGAATGGAAAAGAAAGGGAATGAAAAAGACAACCACAATCGTTTTCTTTCTCATTCCACCATTCTCATTTACCAAAATAAACGAGTTCCATGAACTTGTGTAACCCCAAGCTCTTTCATCAATAGCTCGGCATTGTCCTGTGTAACACCGCCACCGATTAAGATTTCAATTCGATTATCGGCATGCGCAAGCAACTCCTTGAGCCAGTCTGCATTATCTCCAGCTGATCCATGAATACCACCACGCGTTAAAATGCGGGTATAACCCTGTTCTATCAACCAATCCAGGGCTTCAAACTGCCGTTTGCGCGGAATCAAATCAAAAGCCATATGAAAGACCGTTTCTCGATTCCCCGCCTCTTTCATTAGCTGATGTAAAAAGTCTTCATCTAACCAATTATCCTCTGTCAGAGCACCAAAAACTAGACCATCTGAAGCCAAATCCTTGGCAATTCTAGCATCTTTCAGCATGATGTTTTTTTCTACTGCATCATAACAAAAATCACCACCACGCGGACGAATCATGGTCATAACGGTTGCCCCTTGTTCATGTGCTAGTTGACAAACCTTCTCTATCACTCCATAGCTAGGGGTTGTGCCACCTACTGCCAAATTATCACATAATTCAATCCGTCCTGCTCCTAAGGCAATTGCACGCGCAACTTGCACATGATTCTCTGCACAAAATTCTTTCATCGTAGCCCTCCGTAATGTAAGCCTTTTCTTTCAGTATACCATAAAAAAGAGCAAGTGACCCACCTACTCCTTTGTTTGTACCATTCCTATTTTGCGTGCTAACAGCATATCTTTTACAGAGATGAGCAATACTGCTACTAAAATGAGCACCATCCCAATCATATCGCTGGTATAAAAAGTCTCATTTAGTAACCATACTGCAAAGAAGACAGAAGCAAGTGGTTCAATCGAGGCAAGTAAACTGCCATTTACTTGGCCAACCATACTCACGCCCTTTAAAAAGGCTGTATAGGCAAAAACAGTTCCAACGCCGACAATACCTACCAAGCCCCAGAAAATCTCACCTGTAAAGGGCATACTATGCTGCCAAGGTTGAAATAAGACTGCCATTTCAAGCGAACCGAGTACCATGGAGACACCGATGACGACTAAACTACCATATTGTTTGATAATGGTCGTCGGTAAAATAATGTACAGCGCATAGGTTACTGCAGAAAACAAGCCCCAAAACAAACCTTGCGGAGTCAAGGCTAGAGTATTGATTTGACCATGCGTTGCAATGAGAAAGGTGCCACCAATCGCTAAAACAATCGCTAGGATTTCAATCATTGTTGGCTTTTGACCTTGCTTCACGCAGACATACACTAGAACCAAAATAGGACAGAGATACTGTAACACCGTCGCCGTCCCTGCATTCGTATGGTAAATCGCAGTCAAGTAGGCCATTTGGTTCATCAGAAGACCAAAAATAGAAAATAAAACTAGCCGAATCAAGGCTTTTCGATCAGTCAATAAGCCCTTTAACTGCTGCGGATTTTTATAACTAGCCAAGATAAGTAACAACACACCAGAAATCACTAAGCGTAAAGCGGTTAAGGCCTCTACAGTTACTCCTCTTGCCATCACAAACTGTCCACTCACTCCCGACAAGCCCCAAGCAATCCCAGCTATCAAAGTCAACAGCGTTCCTTTCATCTTCTCGTTCATATCCTATCGCTCCTCTGTTTCAACTTCACTCTATTGTAACACAAAGGGGTGTGAGAAAGAATTCAAAGCTGTCAAAAAGAGACTGGACTTTTCATTCCAGTCTTCTGCCTTATACTTAAAATGTACTAGACATTCTGCTTTACCAAACCAACGTAATCTGCGAAGCGTAGGAAAGCAGCTTGCCCTTCTGGCGTGCGTTTGTAAACACCGGCATCTTCTAAGACACGTCCAAAGACTTGTCCGACCGCCTCACGTACAACCTGAGTCACCTGGTCTTTAGAAATCTCAGAATACTGCTCTTTCAAGGCATCCGCCCAATCTTGATGGTATTCCGTAACCTGATCCACCTCTCCTAGTAGATAGGCCTCTACTTCTTGTAATTCTACCTTCAAACGAGGTGGCAAAATTGCAAGTCCCATAACCTCAATCAGACCGATATTTTCTTTTTTAATATGCTGCACATCTGGGTGTGGATGATACAGTCCGTCTGGAAATTCTGCAGAGGTCTGATTATCCCGCAAGACCAAGTCTAGCTCAAATTGCTGGTCTTTTTTCCGTGCAATTGGGGTAATGGTATGATGTAGTTCACCATTTGACTGTGCAAGAATCTGTACTGCTTCATCAGAGTAGCTCCGCCATTTTTCCAAAATCTTGGTCGCAAGCTCCACCAAACGCGCTTTGTTCTCACTAGCCAAACGAATGACCGACATGGGCCATTTGACGATACCTGCACTCACCTCTTCAAAACCTGCAAAGGTCAGCGGATGCTCGATTTCTGCCTTTTCCATGGCAAAGGTGTGCCGCCCGCCCTGATAGTGATTATGGGTGAGAATGGAGCCACCTGCTATCGGTAAGTCTGAATTTGACCCCACAAAATACCCTGGCAATAACTCCACCAAATCAAGCAATTGTTCAAAGGTTTTTGGCGTAATCGCCATGGGTACGTGTTCTGTATTTAGAAAAATCGCATGTTCATTGAAGTAAGCATAAGGTGAATATTGAAAGCCCCATTTTTCCTCTCCCAAATCAAGACGGATAATCCTATGATTGGCACGCGCAGGATGATTGATGCGCCCTTGATAGCCCTCATTTTCCATGCAAAGAAGACACTTGGGATAGTTTGAAGATTCCACCAATTTAGCTGCCGCAATCGCCTTAGGATCTTTCTCGGGCTTCGACAAATTAATGGTAATCTCCAAATCACCATATTCTGTGGGTACCTGATAATAGATATTCTTTGCAATCGCCCCCACCTTGATGTAGTCATTGCGCTTACTGAGGTCATGAAAATCAGCGATAGCTTGATCAGGATTCGTTTCGTAAGAGGACCAAAATTGCTGATTCACTTGACTAGGGCTCGGTGTTACAAAGTCCATCAACTCCGCCCCCAGCATGTCTTGCTCTTCTAACAAGTCCCCAACGTGGCCATTTTCTACTGCTATAGCAACCAATTCATCTTTTAATTCAACAAGCGTTGCCGCATGGCTATCTTGCTCTATACCTGCCTCACCCACTAAAGCCATCACACGATTTTTCAGATAGATACGGTCTAACTCTTCAAAGTTGCCTTCTGCAATCAGACCGTCTACAAACCTGTCTACGACACTTCTCATCATTTTCATTTCCTATTATTTTCGTGATAGAACACGTGAACCTGATGCAATTTCAGCGATATAAAAGCTCGGTGCATAGCCTACGATGTCTGTATAGGTCTTGCCGACATTTGTCGTGAAAGCCTCCACCTTATCCTTTTCAACAATGGCAATGCCACAACCGCCAAATCCAGCTCCTGTCATCCGCGCACCAAGCACACCCTCTTGTTGCCAAGCAGTATGCGCCAAGGTATCTAATTCTAGGCCAGTTACTTCATAATCATGCTCCAAGGATACATGAGAAGCATTGACCAAGCGACCAAACTGTGCTAAATCTCCTGCTTCCAAGGCCTGTCTTGCCTGCAAGGTTCGCTGATTTTCCCAGACAGCATGGCGGGCCCGCTTGAGGCGGTTTTCATCCTGAATCAAGTAGCTGTATTCATCAAAAGTTTGCGCATCGAGTTCACCCAAGGTTTGAATAGCGAGCACCGCATTTAATTCTTCAACTGCTTTTTCGCATTCTGCCCGGCGTTCGTTGTATTTGGAATCTGCCAGTTCACGACGTTTATTGGTATTCATGATGACGATGACATGGTCACCCAAATCAAGTGGCACTAGTTCATACTCAAGTGTATTAGTATCTAGATAAATGGCCCGCTGAGCTGCTCCCATGCCAATAGCAAATTGGTCCATGATACCAGAATTAACCCCGATAAATTCGTTTTCAGTCTTTTTACCAATCTTGACCAAATCAAGGCGAGACAAATCTAAATCAAACAATTCCTCTGCGATAATCCCAATCAATAATTCTAAGGAAGCTGATGATGATAAGCCAGATCCGTTTGGAATATTGCCATAGACAAAGATATCTAGTCCGCAATCAATGATGTGTCCTGCTTCTTGTAAATATTTCAAGACCCCCTTGGCATAGTTCGTCCAATTGTCAGCCTTATCATAAACCAAATTCTGTAACGGAACCTCGATAATCCCAAGTTCCTCAAAGTTGGCAGAATAAAAGCGCAACACTTGGTCCTCACGCTTACGAGCTGCACCGTAAGTCCCTAAGGTAATCGCAGCTGGAAAGACGTGCCCGCCATTGTAATCCGTATGTTCCCCAATCAAATTAATCCGACCAGGAGAAAAGAAGGTCGCATCTGCTTCCTTACCAAAAATTCCTTCAAACGCCTCTTGAAGCTCTACAATGTTCATATACAGTCCTCCCCTTGTAACCGTTTTTATTTTATTGTAAACTGATTTGTCTGTTTTGTCAATATTTTTAGTAAACTTTACTAAATAGATTACTTTTTTATTCTGTTATTTTTACTAAACTATGGTATAATAAAAGAGAACTGAGGAGAAGGATTATGGTTACTTTAAAAGATATTGCACAAAAAACGCAGTTGTCCACTGCGACGATTTCTCGTGTCTTAAAAGAGGATGCGAGCTTGTCTGTCAGTCCTGATACGCGCGCAAAGGTCTTTGCTATTGCCCAAGAATTAGGCTATACCAAGCATCTGAGCAAACAGCGTCCTGACAGCAGTGTACGAAAAATCGGTATCCTCCAATGGTATACTGAAAGCAGGGAATTGGATGATCTCTACTACTACTCCATTCGGATTAGCTTAGAACAGCGTGCCTTTGCACTAGGCTATGATATCGTTCGCTGTTTCCACGATATTACTTCACCACTTCTAAAAGAGGTAGATGCCGTGATTGCCATCGGAAAATTTAGTCAACAGCAAATGACAGAGCTATCAGCGATTCATAAACAGCTAGTCTTTGTGGATTTTGATACTCTGGCAGACGGATTTTCCTGCGTGACAACTGATTTCAACCGATCGGTCATTCAGGTCATTGACCATTATCTTGAACAGGGCATTACAGAAATCGGGATGATTGCCGGCCAAGAAGAAACCTATGATAAGGAATTGATCCTATCAGACCCACGATTACGGACCTTCAAACAATACCTAACTGATCGTGACCTCTATCACGAACGATTTGTTTTCACAGGTCTATTTACTAGTCAGTCTGGTTACCAGCTCATGAAAGAAGCGATTGATACCCTAAAAGAAGAATTGCCAACAGCCTTTTTCATTGCAAATGATAACCTCGCCGTCGGTGCCCTCCGTGCCTTACAAGAAGCTCAAATCGCCGTTCCCAATCGTGTTCAAATCATCACCTTTAACGACACCCCAATTACCAAACAAGTATACCCCACCCTCTCAAGTATTACCGTCTTTACTGAAGAAATGGGGATTCAAGCTGTAGAGCTGGTAGATGCTATGCTTAAAAAACCAAATAACTACCACCCCCGCATGGTTAAACTGGGAACCCAATTAACCTTGAGGGATAGTAGTTTGTGATATTTAAAAACAAGCCAATCATGACCACCCGTCTAACGGGTGGTTTGAACCGGGGCTATAAGCCCACATTTCCAGCCAGCGCCTAAAGACGCTGGCTTTCACTTTGTTCAAGCCTCACTGCTCTTGACTCGTCACCAGCCTCTCAAAGAGGCAGTTGTACTACTTACCATTATCCCTAAAGGGATCTTCATACTCTTTCACACTCAGCTTGTCTAGTGCGATATCATGTTTTTCCTGATCTTGGATATATTTCTTTATGGTGGCTTCATTGAGACCAACCGTACTCACGTAATATCCCTCTGCCCAAAAATGGCGGTTCCCAAATTTATATTTTAAGT
>NZ_JBFRYH010000026.1:0-24416 GCF_040984445.1 Streptococcus handemini | reverse complement strand
TAATAAGCAAACAATTTCTAACTTTTCTTCTACTGATTTTGGACTTCTTTTGGACATGTGAAAACTCCCCTTATAGTGTCTAGTGAATTTTGGTTTTTTCACTGTCTACTATATGGGGAGTATATCAATAGTGTAGCATAATATGGGGTGACAAGCCAGTCTTTTTTTGATAGACTAGAGAGGCTTGTACGATTTCTTTTTGATAACCTATCAGAATAAATCGTGTAGACAAGACAAAATTCCTAGGACTGTTTTTCCTAGTGGGAGGTAGAAGATGACATCACCGATTCAATATCGATTGATCAAAAAAGAAAAGCATACGGGTGCACGTTTGGGCGAGATTATTACGCCACATGGTACTTTTCCAACGCCTATGTTTATGCCTGTTGGAACCCAGGCAACGGTTAAAACCCAGTCGCCTGAAGAATTGAAAGAAATGGGTTCAGGGATTATCCTATCCAACACCTATCACCTCTGGCTTCGTCCGGGAGATGAGCTGATTGCTCGTGCGGGTGGTCTGCATAAATTCATGAATTGGGACCAAGCTATTCTGACAGATAGTGGTGGTTTCCAAGTCTATTCGTTAGCGGATAGCCGAAATATCACAGAAGAGGGCGTGACCTTCAAAAATCACCTCAATGGTTCAAAGATGTTCCTATCACCTGAAAAGGCGATTTCGATTCAGAACAATCTCGGAAGCGATATCATGATGAGCTTTGACGAATGTCCACAGTTCTACCAGCCTTATGATTATGTAAAAAAATCAATTGAACGCACCAGTCGTTGGGCAGAACGTGGCTTGAAAGCCCACCGCCGTCCGCATGACCAAGGTTTGTTTGGTATTGTGCAGGGGGCTGGTTTTGAAGATTTGCGTCGTCAATCTGCCCATGACCTGGTGAGTATGGACTTCCCAGGCTATTCGATTGGGGGTCTGGCTGTTGGTGAGTCGCATGAAGAGATGAATGCGGTACTTGACTTTACAACCCCGCTCTTACCAGAAAACAAACCCCGCTATCTCATGGGAGTTGGGGCACCAGATAGCTTGATTGATGGCGTGATTCGTGGAGTAGATATGTTTGACTGCGTCTTGCCGACACGGATTGCTCGAAATGGAACTTGTATGACCAGTGAGGGTCGTTTGGTGGTGAAAAATGCTCAGTTTGCAGAAGATTTCACCCCGCTTGACCATGATTGTGATTGCTACACTTGTCGCAACTATACACGGGCCTATCTTCGTCATCTTCTCAAAGCTGATGAGACTTTTGGTATCCGCTTGACGAGCTACCACAATCTGCACTTCTTAATCAAGCTCATGAAAAATGTCCGTCAGGCGATTATGGATGACAATCTCTTGGAGTTCCGTGAAGACTTTATCGAGCGCTATGGTTACAATAGCTCGAAGCGTAATTTTTAACAGACCGCCATTGAATCGCCTTGTGCTAAATAAAGAGCGAAAAGGTATAAAAACAGGGTAAAACAAGCGGTTGCTTATCTTACCCTGTTTTAAGTTATGGCGAGTTCTTACACACTAGTTATTTGATATTTTTGCTCGTTTTTTAAGCTCCAAAAACTGTCTAATCAACTGTATGGGAGTGAGACGATGAAATGGGTATTTTCAGTATACAACTTACCGTAGCACCAATATTAAATCGTTTTTAGG
Organism: Streptococcus handemini; assembly: GCF_040984445.1. NCBI lineage: Bacteria > Bacillati > Bacillota > Bacilli > Lactobacillales > Streptococcaceae > Streptococcus > Streptococcus handemini. The sequence goes on along the minus strand of NZ_JBFRYH010000026.1, from coordinate 22,756 downwards.
AAAATTTCTTGAAAATAATTTGGTCTAGCGAGTTACAGAGCGCTAAATCAATTTTCTTATTTTTGTCAGTAAGTATGAAGAAATGCTTGGTCAGTTTGGCTAGGATTTTTAACGTAATACTTGCAGTTACACATAAAAATAGTTATACTAAAGAAAAAGGAGGATGATATGCAAATTTCAAGTCGATTTACCATTGCGACTCATATCTTGGTCGTACTTGCCTTAGAAGGGGAGCAGACAAAGATAACAAGCGACTATTTAGCACGGAGCGTAGGGGTAAATCCTGTGATTATTCGAAACGTCCTATCTCAGTTAAAAGCTGCTAACCTGGTGACTGTTGCGAGAGGAACTGGTGGTGCCAAAGTAATTCAAGACTGGTCTGCTATTACGCTCTATGATATCTACGAGGCGGTTGATAGTTTGGGACAATCCGGTCAGCTGTTTGGCTTTCATGATAATCCTAATCCTGATTGCAATATCGGTCGTAACATCCATGCTGTGCTAGACAATCGCTTAGAAGCTGCCCAGCGGGCCTTGGAAGCTGAACTTAATCAAACAACTCTGGCAGATTTGGTTCAAGATGCACAGGAAAAAGGTCGTGCAGACAGTTAAGTCATCTGAAAAAGACGATTCAATCGTGCAATTGCTTTGCTGCTATGATGTCCAATACGGAGAAAGTTTTTTAGAAAGTAACCTAATCATGGTGATAGAAAAGACTGGTTGAGCCAGTCTTTTTTGACGAAGTGATGGATAAGTTGTAATTGTTGACATGACAACGAGTACGTGCTAGAATTGTTGTAATAAAAACAATTACAACAAAAAGGAGAAACAACATGAAACTAGCAGTTATTGGAGCAAATGGACAGGCGGGACAGGCGATTGTGGCAGAAGCAGTAGCCCGTGGCCATGAGGTGACAGCCATTGTCCGCTCCAGCAATCAATCTCAAGCACAAGGAGTTCTTCAAAAGGATTTATTTGCCTTGGAATCAGAAGATTTGAGGGGATTTGATGCGGTGATGAGCGCCTTTGGTGCCTTTACGCCTGAAACATTTCCGCAACACACGACTTCTTTGGAGCATTTGACCGCCATTTTAGCAGGAAGCGGCACACGCCTCTTGGTCGTTGGTGGGGCAGGAAGTTTGTATCTGGACGATAGCCTGACTACCCAACTCTATCAGACACCCGATTTTCCAGGCGATTTCTTCCCTTTGGCAGAAGCGATGAGCAAGGGCTTGGCAGCACTCCGTAAGGTATCGGGAGTTAATTGGACCTATATCAGTCCTGCGGCAGATTTTGAGGTGGATTATCCAAAAACAGGTGAGTATCTTCTTGCAGGGGAAATCTTTACGGTGAATCAAGCAGGTGAGAGCAAGGTGAGCTACGCAGACTATGCGATTGCCATGGTGGATGAAATTGAAAATGGAAATCATCCGAATAAGCGGATTTCCGTTCTTGGAAAGTAGTGTGATAGTATGTATCCCTATCACAGTCAGATTTATCTAGGGGAAGTTGCGCTTTATGTGGAGAATGAGCCTCAAATCAGTCAATTTTATCAGAACGTATTAGGACTAGCAGTGCTTGAAGAAACGGACACAGAGCTTCTAATAGGAGTAGGAAACGAAGGTCTTGTCCGTCTCTTACCTGCTACTCAAGAGAAATCCAAGACGTATGGCCTCTATCATCTCGCCCTTTTAGTTCCTGAACGAAAAGATTTGGCAGCTATCTTTAAACGCTTAATGGAGAACCGCATTTCTATGGTGGGAGGTTCAAATCATGGGTATAGCGAATCCATTTATCTGGAAGATCCAGAAGGTAATGGCATTGAAATCTATCATGATAAAGATATGGCTAGTTGGGATATTCGAGAAGATGGTCGGATTGTCGGTGTGACGGAGGAATTAGCTGCGCGAGAATTGTATCAAGATGGAATCTACACAGAACCTTTTCAGCTAGCAAGCGCCACTCGCATGGGGCATGTCCATTTATCCGTTCGAGAAAGTCAGCCAGCCAGTGCATTTTACCAAGCCTTGCTAGGGGTGGAGGATAAATTTTCTGTACCGACAGGAAGTTGGCTTGCCTCAGGTGATTATCATCACCACCTTGCTGTTAATGAATGGTCGGGTAAACACCTTGCACCACATCAAAAGGGGCAAGCTGGGTTGGCCTATTTTACCGTCCTTGTTGAAACCAAGGAAGGTTTACTCGCGATTCACGAGCAGGCAATCCACTTAGGTGCTTCTGTAAGATGGCTCCATTCTCGGCTACTCGAAATCACCGATACCGATGGACTTGTCGTGCGGGTTGGTGTGAAATAGTGTATAGAAAAAAGAGTTGTTCTGGGGAACGACTCCTTTTTGATCGCTATAAACTATTTTTCAGCGCTTGAATCAGCTGATTATTTTCTTGAATCAATTGATCCGCCCCTTCTCGTGTTAGTCCTTCAATTTGCCTAAAACACTCAGACAAGTGTGTTTTAATATCCTGTTGGAGCTGTTTTCCTTCTTCTGTTAGTTGCAGATATAGCTGGCGCTTGTCCTTTTCAGGTCGTAGTCGGAGAAGATAGGACTTTTCCTCTAAGCGTTTGAGCAAGGGGGTTAGGGTATTGCTGGATAGGTCAAGCCGTTTGCCGATTTCTTTTAGTGGCAAGGAAGCCTCTTCCCACAAAACCACTAAGACCAGATACTGGGTGTAGGTCAAGTCAAATTTTTCCAGATTTTTCTTATAAAATTGCCGAAATAGTCGCTCTACATTGTAAAAGGAATAGCAGAGCTGGTGAGATAGTAAATCCTTCATTTTTTCTCCAATCGTTTGCGAGTGATTCTAGAATAACATAAACCTTTTTAATTGACAAAGAATAGGACTTTTATTAGAATAATCGTGCACGATTAAATTTTGGAGGAAAAGAATATGTATCAATACGATGTAACCTTTATTGGCTCAGGGCATGCTAATTGGCATGCGGCTGTTGATTTGGCAAAGGCTGGTAAGAAAGTAGCTATTATTGAAAAAGATATTACAGCTGGAACCTGTACCAACTATGGTTGTAATGCGAAATTTTTGCTCGAAAGTCCGTTCGAGTTTTTAGATGGTTTGGCACGCTATGAAAAAGCTGGAATTGCAAAAAGTGGCGAGATTTCTTGGGAAAAACTAATGGCCTACAAGCAAGAAGAAATCGGAAGCTATGCGCCACTGATGGAAGGGATGTTTGCCCATGTGGGGATTGACTTGCTGAAAGGCAGTGGTCGCCTGCTTGATGCCCATACAGTGGCTTATGGAAATGAAACGATTACGACTGAATTTGTAGTCATTGGAACAGGTCAGCGTCCAGCTAGGTTGAATGTAGCGGGAAATGAATTCTTCCACGATAGCCGAGAATTCCTTGATTTAGAAACCTTGCCAAATCGCATGACCTTCATTGGGGCGGGGATTATTTCCCTAGAATTTGCGACGATGGTCTCAAAAATGGGCAAAGAAGTTCATATTGTTGAATTTGCAGACCGGGCTTTGGCTGCCTATCCTGAGTCTTATGTAGCTACGGTTGTTGAGAAAATGACGGATGAGGGAGTTCATTTTCATTTTGGTCAAGCCGTTTCAGAAGCAATCAAGACACAAGATGCCTATCTTGTGCGGACAGCAAGCGGGCTAGAAATCGAGACGGACTACATTGTGGATGCGACTGGGCGCGTGTCAAATGTAGAAGGTCTTGGGTTAGAAGAGTTAGGCATTGAGACCGACCGTGGCGGAATTGTGGTCAACGAGTTTATGCAAACAGCTGTTCCAACCATTTATGCGTCTGGAGATGTTGTTTCAAAAACCATTCCGAAATTGACCCCAACGGCTAGCTTTGAATCAAGCTACATTGCGCGCCATATTTTAGGTGAAAATGAAGCGATTGCTTATCCTGTCGTTCCAAATGTAGTCTTTACGCTGCCTCGGATTGCCCAAGTCGGTGTAACAGTAGAAGAAGCTAAGCAGCAAGCAGATGACTATCGTATTGTTGAGATTCCATTTGGACAAAAATTGAAATTCCAAACAAAATTAGAAGAAGAATCACACATTACTTTTATTGTCGGCAAAGACAAGACTTTAAAAGGAGCAGCTCTTCTTGGACATGAAGCAGGGGAATTAGTCAATTTAATCACATTCATTATTCAGCAAAAGGTAACAGCCAAAGATTTAGACCAGATGATTTTTGCCTTTCCAGCCGTTACGAATGGTGTCTTGAATGATTTGAAAATGGCCCTGGCCTAAGGAGGAAAAATGACAAAGGTTATTGTAATTACTGGAGCTTCATCGGGTATCGGAGAAGCAACGGCTACCTTACTAGCAAAAAGCGGTGCGAAGTTGGTGCTAGGAGCTAGAAGAGAGGACCAGCTAAAAGCCATTGTTCGGACTATTCGAGAGCAAGGTGGAAAAGCTGTCTATGCGATGACGGATGTGACGAAGCAGGAGCAAGTAGAGGCCTTAAAAGAGTTGGCTCTGACCACCTTTGGGTGCATAGATGTCTGGATCAACAATGCAGGTGTCATGCCTCAGGCGCCCTTTATAGCTGCAACTGTTCGAGAATGGGAACAGGCAATTGATATCAATGTGAAGGGTGTCTTGTACGGTATCGCTGCCTCCCTCCCAGTCATGGCACGTCAAAAAACAGGGCAAATCATCAATATTGCCTCTGTTGAAGGTCATCATTCGCATGTCGGAGGTGGTGTCTACTCTGCCACTAAGTATGCAGTTCGGGCGATTTCTGATTCCCTTCGAGAAGAAATGGCTCAAATGGAGGGTGCTCTTCGCTGTACGGTTATTTCCCCGGGGGCTATTCAAACGGAATTGGTAGGCACTGTCGCAGATGAGAACATCAAGTCAGCTTATGAAGATTTTTACCGTTCACACGGCATTTCTGCAGACAGAGTAGCGCAAACGATCCAGCAAGCCATTGATTTGCCGGAAGATACTGCTTGGAATGAGGTCGTTATGCGCCCAATAAAGCAAGTGCTGTAAGAAGAGAGGGGAGCACGAATGAAAAAAATCGGAAACATCACACGCTTTTTCAGTAGTCTGGTTGTCTTAGAATTTCTCTATATTTTTTATCTAGAAACCATTATGACGGATTCTGAGACGACCTCTCGCGTATTTGACATTCCTGTTGAGGTGTTAAAGACAGACACAGTTCAATTACTCTTTCAAAATCAGGGTGTCTACAATCTAATGATTGCTTTCGTACTTGTTTACGCCTTGGTTTTCAGTAAAAATAAAGTTGAGCTACTATTCATAATGCTGATTTATATTTTAGTCGTGGCGCTTTATGGTGGCTTGACTAGCGATATCAGTATTTTCTTCAAACAAGGAAGTGTCCCTCTCTTAGCAACGCTGACTCTGGTTTATGATACCGCCAAAAATAGGAAAGGTTGAGAAAGATGAAGTGGTGGAAAGTTATTGGTCTTGGAAGTTTGTTCGTACTCCTACTAGCCTATGTAGGGGCTTCCTTTTACTTTGCCAAAAGTATTGTAAGACCTACTCCGATGACCTTAGCTGAGGAAGAAGCCTGGGAAAAGGAACACGGCATGTGGAACGATTTTGACCAGTATAAGGTAGAAGAGTACACCGTCAAGGGGGTGGATGATTATCCCCTGCATGCAGCCTTGGTCAAGGCAGCGGATCCTAATAGTAAAAAGTATGTGATCATCACACATGGCTTTCGTTCCAATCGAAATGGTGCCGTCAAATATGTAGAGGTGTATCGTGACTTAGGCTATAACTGTCTGATCTATGATGTCCGTGGCCATGGGAAAAACGCTCCAGCCACAGTGACGTTAGGAAATACAGAGTCAAAAGACCTCCTGTACTTGATTGAAGATAGTTACCAACGTTACGGTTCGGATATTTATCTAGGGCTTCAAGGAGAGTCAATGGGCAGCTCTATTTCGCTGAGCGCCTTGCAATACCAACCAAAGGTTCAATTCGTCGTAGCAGATTGTGGCTTTACCAATTTGTATGACTTAATCGCAGCTGGTTATCAGGCTAATCACGTCGGATTTCTCATGCCGGGAGTCAATTGGATGACCAAACATATTTACGGTGTGGATATGAAACAAACGAGTGCCATTGATTCAGTCGCACAGAATCAAAGCGTTCCCATCACTTTTATCCATGGTGCAGACGATCGCTTTATTTTACCAAAAAATAGTCAACAATTAGCGAAATCAAATCTAACTCCAGACACCGTTACATTGGTGGAAGGAGCGGCTCATGCAGAATCGAGGGAAGTCTTAGGCGTTGAGGCCTATAAAGCACTCGTCCAGCAAAATCCGAATGTCAAATAAGAGAAAAAATACATTAGCGAGGATGGGAGAAAAACCATTTTCGTTTTTTTGTCGTGTTATTACTGATTTTTCTTTGATAGCATTGTTGCTTGATCATTTCTATCAGAAATATCTTTTTAATTGTATTTAAAAACTAAATGCGTACTCTTTTTATTCTATTATTTTCTTTATAATCTAGAATAGAAATCTATTTTTGAATTCATTTCCTTTTCTGTTGATTTCGAGCTTTTAAAATACAACTTCCCATAGTAACAAACATGTTCCCTTTCTTTCCAATTTCTTGATTGAAAAGTCTAGATGATCAACCAGCTTTATCAAAAATCATATTTCATATCACGCTATCGTTTGTTATACTAACTATAAAGACAGTCATTAATTTTAACGAGGAGAAAACACCATGCCATTAACAAATAATTATCATATCGCTGTGCCAACAGCTTTTCACAAAAATGAAGAGTTAAACATCGAGGCAACACTTAAGCATATTCAGCATTTAAATAAACTTGGAATACAATCTGTGCTAGTTTGTGGTTCCACAGGTGAACAGCATTCATTAAGTTTAAGTGAAAAACTTGAACTGATTGATCATTTGTCGCATTTAAAAGTTGATTCTGATTTTGAATTGATATTTGGCGTATCTAGTATCAGGGATAAAAGAGGCTGGGGATCCGAGAAAAGTTTTAGAATTAAACAAAGCAGCTGATACACCACTTCATTATTTTGCTGGTGGGGAAAAAGAGTTAGAACAAAAAATCGAGTTGGGGTACAATGCCTTATCTTCAATTGCTGGAAATCTATATCCAAATGAAGTTAAACAATGGTTTGATTCATTACTAGCAAACGAAACCAATCAGGATTACCATTTTTTAAAAGGGAAAATTGCTAAAATATTCGAAAAATCGCCACTTCCCTTCATAAAAAATGAAATTTCTAAAACTGAGAATATCAATTTTGGCATATGCAGGACACCGCTTGGAAATTAAATTTTACTAGAAAATTATGTTACTTAAATACAACGATTATATGTAAAAAGCTACCACTTGTTTTTGGTAGCTTTTGCCATTTATCGATAAAAATTTATGCCATTTAAATAAGTATTAGATATGAAAAGCGAACAAGACAGAATTCTGAGCGTCAGAAAACGAGCTTTGTTCGCTTTTTGTATTTGGAATTGGATTTTTGTCTCGCTCCCGAGTAATTCCTTTTTTCAACAGTTCAGCAAGGTAAGGATGGGAGAAGCTGATTTTTGACGAGTATTAGTCAAAATATAAGAGTTCCTTGCTTGTATCGGTAAAGACTTCAAAGCCGTTTTCGGTCACGACACCACAGTCTTCGATGCGAACGCCGACTTTTCCAGGGATATAGATACCTGGTTCAACAGAGAAGCACATGCCTTCTTCGAGGACAAGATCATTTCCTTCCATAATCGACGGGAATTCGTGGACATCCATCCCGATTCCGTGTCCCAAGCGGTGGTTGAAATACTCACCATAGCCTGCTTTTTCAATCACTTCACGAGCTGCGCGGTCTACTTCATGAGCGGTTACACCCGGTTTGATAAAGTCAAGGGCTGCTTGTTGGGCTTCAAGCGTGAGGGCGTAAATGTCTTTTTTGAACTGGTCCGGTTGGCCAACGGCAACTGTTCTGGTCATATCGCTTGCATAGCCGTTTGCCATCACCCCGAGGTCAAAGAGGAGAAGGGCATTGTTTTCCACTTTGTGAGGACCAGGAATGCCATGGGGATTCGCAGCGTTATTACCTGTTAAAACCATGGTCTCAAAGCTCATTTCAAGCCCTTCGCGCTTCATTGCAAATTCAATTTCAGCGATAATATCTGTTTCTGTTTTAGCGAGTGAAATGGCCTCAAAACCTAATTGAACTGCCTTGTCAGCCCATTTTCCTGCAATCATCATCTTTTGGATTTCATCTGTTGATTTGATTAAACGCATGCGGTTGATGATAGGGGTGAGATTGTCAAATGTTGCTTGTTCAAATACTGTTTTCAAACCGTGGTACTTGGTGAGGATGAGGTTGTCAAACTCAAGTCCGATGCGTTTGTGGTTTTTGGCTGGAAGAGTGGCTTTGATTTTCTCCCAAGGATTTTCAGAATCCACATAACCTACAACTGGAAAGGCAACCGATTGACGAGCACGTTCGGCATCCAAGGCTGGCACAAAGAGAAGCGGTGTGCTTTCTTCACTAATAAAAAGAAACATCTGGCGCTCATGCGGATCGCTGTAAAAACCAGTCATGTAGTAAATCGAAACAGGATCTGAAAAGACCGCCATGTCTAATTCAGCACTGTGTAACTGTGTCAGAATATCATTGATTTTTGTCATAAAAGTACCTTCTTTCTACCCTTTCATTTTGGCAGAAAATCACCGAAAAATCAAGGATTTATTGTGAATAACCAAAAAAGCTAGAACGAGTGAAGAAATAGAGATTTCTCGACTGTTTTCAGGTTCTTTCTCGTTTCCAATAATTTTCTTTAATTTCTCAAAATTTTTCAAAAAAATGTAATTTATCTCTTGAAAGGGATTTCAAAAAGTGATAAACTATAAAGAGGTGAAAGCGTAATTTTCATAAAAAGAAAGTGAAAGGAATTTACGATTATGTTGAATACTGATGATACAGTGACTATTTATGACGTCGCGCGCGAAGCAGGTGTTTCCATGGCGACAGTTAGTCGAGTGGTGAATGGAAATAAGAATGTAAAAGAAAACACACGTAAAAAAGTATTGGAAGTGATTGACCGCTTGGACTATCGACCAAATGCTGTAGCACGTGGGTTGGCAAGCAAGAAAACGACAACTGTTGGAGTGGTTATTCCAAATATCGCTAATGCCTATTTTGCGACCTTGGCAAAAGGGATTGATGACATTGCGGACATGTATAAATACAATATTGTATTGGCGAACAGTGATGAAAACGATGAAAAAGAAATCAATGTGGTCAATACACTATTTTCAAAACAGGTGGACGGTATTATTTTCATGGGCTACCATTTGACAGATAAGATTCGTGCAGAGTTTTCTCGGTCACGGACTCCGATTGTCCTTGCGGGGACGGTTGATTTGGAGCATCAGTTGCCAAGCGTCAACATTGATTATGCTCAAGCGACCAAAGACTCAATCGAATTACTTGCGAAACACAATCAAAGCATTGCCTTTGTGTCTGGTCCGCTAGTAGATGATATCAATGGGAAAGTTCGTTTTTCTGGTTACAAAGAAGGTCTGAAAGAGAACGGGCTAAAATTTAATGAAGGTCTTGTTTTTGAATCGAAATACAAGTATGAAGAAGGGTATGCTCTAGCAGATCGTATCTTGAATGCTGGTGCCACAGCTGCTTATGTTGCAGAAGACGAGATTGCAGCAGGTTTGCTCAATGGGATTGTTGATAAGGGGATCAAGGTACCAGAAGAGTTTGAAATTATCACAAGTGATGACTCTTTGGTCACGAAATTCACCAGTCCGAACTTGACATCTGTCAGCCAGCCTTTGTATGACATTGGTGCGATTGCTATGCGGATGTTGACCAAGATTATGCACAAGGAAGAATTGGATACGCGTGAAGTGATTTTAAATCATGGTATTAAAGCAAGAAAATCTACGAAATAAGGCTTTTTCCTAAAAGGGATTGAGTAGAAATTATCGAGGAAGATTTCTTTATGGAATCAAATGGTATGAAAGAAAGTGATAGGAGGTTGGGAAGTAATTCCAGCCTCTATTTTGTAATATTCAGGAGACTAGGTTAGAAATCTATTGTTTTGCTAAGCTGCTGCTCTTTACCCAGTTTATTTTTACATTATTCGGTTACTACATTCATCAAAGTAGTGTATAATACTAATATGAATACTAAAAAAATAATCAATATGCTAAGTTCTAGTGAGATGGTCAAGGGACAGGGGGTATCGGGGGCCTATCGAGAATTGATGAGTATGCTCCGAGAAAAAGGGAGAGACTTTCTTCTTTTGGAAGAGAAGCCATTTGCTAAGGCAGATATTACCCATTATCATACCATTGACCCCTTATTCTATCTGACAACCTTCTTCAAAAAACGGACAGGGCGCCGGATTGGCTATGTCCATTTTTTGCCAGAGACACTACAAGGAAGTCTCAAAATTCCTCGCTTGTTACAAGGATTTGTCTCTTGGTATGTACTGAGTTTTTATGGTCGGATGGATGAGCTGGTTGTTGTGAATCCAAGTTTTATTGATGAATTGGTGGAGCTAGGGATTCCACGTGAAAAGGTGACCTATATTCCCAACTTTGTCAATAGGGAGAAATGGTATCCGACCACAGAAGAAGAAAACAAAGCTACACGCCAGCGCTATAACATAACAGAAGATGCATTTATTATATTGGGAGCAGGTCAGGTACAAAAGCGGAAGGGAATTGATGATTTCGCTCACTTAGCCCAACTAATGCCAGAGTTCACATTTGTCTGGGCAGGAGGATTCTCATTTGGTAGCATGACAGATGGTCATGAACGGTATAAAAAGTTAATGGAAAATCCTCCTACCAATCTCATTTTTCCAGGTATTGTAGAGTCTGATGAGATGAGACGGCTCTACGGAATGGCAGATGTCTTTTTACTGCCTAGCTACAATGAATTGTTTCCCATGACAATCTTAGAAGCAGCTAGTTGTGGAAGTGCGATTGTATTACGGGATCTACGTTTATACGATGTCATCTTAGCTGGGAGGTATTTGTCCGCAAAGGATGTGACAGGGATGGAGGATATCCTACGCAAGCTACAGGAAAATCCAGAAGAGTTGGCTGAGTTGACAAACAAGGCTTCCTTGATTTCAAAAGAATATTCACCAGAAGCTTTGTGGGAAATTTGGTCAGATTTTTATGGCTTGAAGGAGTGAATCAGTGCTTGAAAGGAGAATGCATGAGAATTGGACTCTTTACAGATACCTATTTTCCTCAGGTATCAGGGGTTGCGACGTCAATTAAGACCCTGAAAACAGAGCTGGAAAAGCAGGGACACCGTGTCTTTATCTTTACTACAACGGATAAGGATGTGAATCGCTATGAAGATTGGGATATTATTCGGATTCCAAGTGTCCCTTTTTTCGCCTTTAAAGATCGCAGAATCGCCTATCGAGGATTTACAGATGCGTTGAAGATTGCCAGTCGCTATGATTTGGATATTATCCATACGCAGACAGAGTTTTCCTTGGGGATTTTAGGAAAAATGGTCGCTCGAGAATTGGACATTCCCGTTGTTCACACCTATCATACGCAATACGAAGACTATGTTCGCTACATTGCTAATGGGAAATTAATTCGTCCCAGCATGGTTAAATATCTGGTTCGAGCCTTTTTCAAGGATTTGGATGGGGTGATTTGTCCGAGTGAGATTGTGGAAAATCTGCTAAACGACTATCATATATTGGTATCGAAGCGTGTGATTCCAACTGGGATTGAATTAGCAAAATTTGACCGCCCAGAAATCACGTCAGATACGGTAGCTGAATTGCGGGAGAACTTAGGGCTTCAAGAAGCTGAAACCATGTTGTTGAGCCTGTCGAGGATTTCCTATGAGAAAAATATTCAGGCTGTTATTGCAGCTATGCCACGGATTTTACTAGAAAATAAGAAGGTCAAACTAGTCATTGCAGGGGGTGGTCCTTATGTGGAGGAGTTGCAGCAACAAATCATGGACTTGCAGCTAGAAGATCGTGTCTTGATGACAGGGATGATAGCCCCAAGTGACACTGCTCTCTATTATAAGGCTGCTGATTTCTTCATCTCTGCTTCAACCAGTGAAACACAGGGGCTGACTTATTTAGAAAGTCTGGCTTCTGGAACACCAATTATTGCAGAACGAAATCCTTATTTAAAAAATGTGGTGACAGATAAAATGTTTGGAACCCTCTATCAGCGCGAGGCCGAGTTGGCTGATGCAGTATTAGAGGCTATTGCGGTCACACCACGCATGAATCCTTATCAGCTAGAGAGGAAACTATATGAGATTTCCGCTGAAAATTTTGGTCGTAGGGTCTATGAATACTATCTTGATTTAAAAATCTCTCATGATTTTAGACGGGAACACATCAATGAAGATAGCACGGCCGAAACCTTATTAAAGGAAGCAATCAGCCTGCCCAAACGGGCTTTTGTCAAGTCATCGGACACCACGGCAACGATTGTAAAAAAATCAGTCGAACAAGTAAGATCGATTCGTGACTATTTTGAGGATTAAGCATCTTTTACAAGATTCAGGGTAATATTTCTTATCAGCTAACAACGAAAGCGAGGATGATTGATTATGAAACAGTTAAGAAAAGACAGTTTATTTCTACTTCTCATCATCTTTATTTATATCGGATTCCCATTGCTAATCCCTTATATCAGTCGTGATCAACTGGTTCAAAAATCTCTTTATGTCAACCATATTTTGTGCTACATTCCTGCAGTGGTTTTTCTATCCTCCCTCATCTATGGTGTGAAAGTTGGATTCAAAGTCCGTTATGCCATCTGTGTGTGCCTCCTCTTTCCCTTGACAATTCTTGTTTGGCAACAATGGATTGTCATTTATCAAGTGATCTATACTTTGCTAGCTCTTTTGGGAAATGGACTGGGACATTTGATAAAACGAATGTATAAAGAGCGCTAAAAAATCAAGAAAAATACTTGAAATTTCGTCCAAAGATGCTATAATAGCAATCAGAGACAAGTCAGTTAGGATCTTTTTTCAAGAGAGTGCGTGGTTGCTGCAAACGCATAAAAAGCCTGATGAGATACTCCTCTCCTAGCTTTTATGAAAACATAAAACGGTTGCTACGATATAGCTGATTCGAGGTGCTAGCCCTATTGACATGAGGTGAATAGTTGCTCAGCACGAATGAAGGTGGAACCACGTTACGACGTCCTTTTTGGATGTCGTTTTTTATATGAAGAAGGAGAGGAATAGCGTATGCGAAAGGAAGATGACAATGAATTTGGCATATACAGCTGATAAACTCAAGTGGACGAGGGAGCCTGCCACCTACCATGTATCAGATGAGGAAATCACGGTTACAACATTGCCTCATACCGATCTTTAGCAGCGAACCTATTACCATTTCCGTAATGACAATGCCCCAGTGCTACAAATGGAGACAGATGAGGAATTTTTCTCTTTTGTCGTAAAGACACAGTTTGATAGCAAGCATCGATTTGATCAATGCGGGGTCGTGGTCTATCTGGACAGTGAAAATTGGCTCAAGGCTTCGATTGAGTACGAAAATGAGACCATTCAACATTTGGGGAGTGTCGTGACTAACCACGGTTATTCTGACTGGGCAACGACCGAGATTGCAGCGAACATCAAGGAAATGTGGCATCGTCTGAGCCGCCGCGGACAGGATTTCCGTATCGAATGTTCGACAGATGGAAAGCATTTCCAGCAGATGCGTATCTGCCATTTGCACGAAGCGAAGGCAACCATTTCCTTTGGGATTTATGCCTGTAGTCCAGAAGATTCGTCCTTTACAGCTCGTTTCACTAACTTCTCGCTAGGAGAATGCGTGTGGCAGGCTCATGATGGTCAGGCACCTGACGACTTTGTTTAAATTGATAACAGAAAATAAGGAGAAAGATATGATTAAGATTACATTTCCAGATGGCGCTGTGCGCGAATTTGAGTCTGGTGTTACAACTTTTGAGATTGCGCAGTCAATCAGCAATTCTCTAGCTAAAAAGGCACTTGCTGGTAAATTCAATGGTAAATTGATTGATACCACTCGTGCGATTGTTGAAGATGGCTCGCTTGAAATCGTCACTCCAGACCATGCGGATGCCCTTGACATCTTGCGCCACTCAGCTGCCCACTTGTTTGCGCAAGCGGCTCGCCGCCATTTCCCAGATATTCACTTGGGTGTTGGACCTGCGATTCAAGACGGTTTCTACTATGACACCGACAATGAAGGAGGCCAAATTTCAAATGAAGATTTGGCAGCTATTGAAGACGAGATGAGAAAAATCGTCAAAGAGAACTTTCCAAGTATCCGAGAGGAAGTATCAAAAGATGAGGCGCGTGAAATTTTCAAAAATGATCCTTACAAATTGGAATTGATTGAGGAGCATTCTGAGGACGAGGGTGGCTTGACCATTTATCGTCAGGGTGAATATGTCGACCTTTGTCGTGGTCCTCATGTGCCGTCAACAGGTCGCATTCAGGTCTTCCAATTGCTCAACGTAGCAGGGGCTTACTGGCGTGGAAATAGCGACAATGCTATGATGCAACGGGTCTATGGTACGGCTTGGTTTGACAAAAAAGATTTGAAAAACTACATTCAAATGCGAGAAGAAGCCAAAGAACGTGACCACAGAAAACTTGGTAAAGAGCTTGATTTGTTCATGATTAGCCAAGAAGTAGGACAAGGTCTGCCATTCTGGTTGCCAAACGGAGCGACAATCCGCCGCACCTTGGAGCGCTACATCACGGATAAGGAATTGGCATCCGGCTACCAACACGTCTACACTCCACCGCTTGCTTCAGTTGAATTGTACAAGACCTCTGGTCACTGGGAGCACTATTCAGAAGATATGTTCCCAACCATGGACATGGGAGATGGTGAAGAATTTGTCCTACGTCCAATGAACTGTCCACACCACATTCAAGTCTATAAAAATCATGTTCGTTCTTACCGCGAATTGCCAGTCCGTATTGCAGAGCTTGGTATGATGCACCGCTATGAAAAATCAGGCGCCCTTTCAGGTCTCCAACGTGTACGTGAAATGACTTTGAATGACGGTCACATTTTCGTTGCACCAGAGCAGATTCAAGAAGAATTTAAACGGGCGCTTCAGTTGATTATTGATGTGTATGCCGATTTTAATTTGACAGATTACCGTTTCCGCCTTTCGTATCGTGACCCAGAAGATACTCATAAGTATTACGATAATGATGAAATGTGGGAAAATGCTCAAGCTATGTTAAAAGCAGCCATGGATGACATGGAATTGGACTACTTTGAGGCGGAGGGAGAAGCAGCCTTCTACGGTCCAAAATTGGATATTCAGGTAAAAACAGCCCTCGGAAATGAAGAAACTCTTTCAACCATTCAGCTGGATTTCTTGCTTCCAGAGCGCTTTAATCTAAGCTATATTGGAGCAGACGGAGAAGAACATCGCCCAGTTATGATTCACCGTGGTGTGATCTCTACCATGGAGCGCTTTACGGCTATCCTGATTGAAACCTATAAGGGGGCCTTCCCAACCTGGCTTGCCCCAACCCAAGTAACCCTTATTCCAGTTTCAAATGAAAAACACGTAGACTATGCTTGGGAAGTAGCCAAAGAATTGCAAAACCGCGGAGTACGTGCTGTTGTCGATGAGCGCAATGAAAAGATGCAGTACAAGATTCGCCAGAGTCAAACCGGCAAGATTCCATACCAATTGATCGTCGGAGACAAGGAAATGGAAGAACGTGCGGTCAACGTCCGCCGCTATGGACACAAGGAAACGCAGACCGTTAGCCTTACTGACTTCACTGAGCAAATCTTGGCAGATATTGCAAACTACTCTCGTGCGAAAAAAGACGCCTAGATAGTGGAGTAACAATCGATTTTGTTGTGATAACCCGCATAGTCGATGAGATCTTCAACTATATCTGAAATTCTATTAACATAGACGAAACAATAGGGGCTGAGAGATTTCAGCTCCTGTTTTTGATAAACTAGAAAGGAGGAAATCATGTGGCAGATTCTATCAAAACACAAGTGGTCTTTTAGCCAGAAAGGACTAGCAGAACACTATTGTAAAGCGAGACAAGTGCTTGCATTAAAAGAGGAGGGCTGGTCAGATGAGACCCTAGCGAGGATAGTGGAGCGACAGCTAGACTTGTGTGACAGTCGGATTGGGTCTAGCTTATTTCGTGAACTGTGGCAATTGGAAAAAAGCAATCTACCTCCTAGACAGCTCTTGGAGATTATCATTGCTATCGTGGGAATGCCAGATGATGTATCAGGAGAATTGACTGAAAATCAAGCCCTAGTCGCTCGTTTTCATCCTGACCTTGCTCCTCATGATCCTTTTTGGTGGGACTTGTCTCATGTTGTTGATCAAACCTTTCCGGGAGCGAGTATGGTAGAAAAAGACTTACTAGCAAGGCAAGTTCATCAACTTCGCTATGTTATTTCTAGTCAACAGGCTGAGTATATCCGCCAGCGTGTGAAAAAAGTGAGAGAAACAGATAGCCAGGCCCTTGCTCGTTATTTGCGGAAAACCTATCCTCGGTGGTCTTGGAAGAAGGATTATACAATCGGAACATCTGCTCGCTTGCATAACAAGCTCAAGTTTAAAAATGGGAAAAAGCAGTATCCGTCAGGCTATTCGTCCTTTAATATCAAAATTCTGATTCATTTTCATACGGAATTTATCCTTGACAGTCGGGGCAATTTTCTCAATGAAATGGACGCACAAGAAGTCACCGAGATAGGCATTGTCAATGGAGCGAGCTTTAACTATGGCAAAGCAGGCAAACGCCACTGGGACTTGGATGTCGATACAGTCAGTCCGCATGATCCTGCCTTTCGTGACCGAGCGACTAAAGGATTTCGAGCGCCAAATCGCAGTGGCAAGACAGAAGCTGATTATGAGCGCAGCTATTTTAACCCTCAAGGGTTGTATGCTGAAAATGGTTTGTCCAACTATCAACAGACCAAGTTGATCGTGCGAGAGTTTAAACGCATGATGTGGAGAGGTTGAAATTTCTTTTCAAGCTATGCCAAAAGTGTTATCATGAAGCTAGAAACAAGGTAGGAGGTCCTGCTAATGGATATATCATCGTTTGTGACAGCTGTAGTGGCACAAAATGAGGAAAAACTCAGAAGCTATTTTGCCGAAGATGCTGTAGTCCGCTGGCCCTGCACCAATGAATGTTTTTCTGTGGCCGAGTATCTTCGGGCCAATTGTGACTATCCTGGAGACTGGGATGGAGAAATCGAGCATATAGAAGAAGTAGGGGATACGATTATCATCGTCACTCGTGTTTTTCCTGTTGATAAATCTTTTTCTGTTCATGCGGTTAGCTTTATGAAAACCCAAGATGATGTGATTGTAGAGCTAGATGAATACTGGGCAGACGATGGCGAAGTACCAGACTGGCGCAAACAGCTGAACCTTGGAAAGTCTATTCGATAAATAGAGAAAACCCGCTGAAGAATTTCTTCAGCGGATTTTGGTTATTATTAACTATAGAAAATCAATTAGTGAGTGAAGTCAAGAACCATGCGACCTTGAATTGTACCAGCAGTCATTTCATCAAAGACAGCAGGAGCGTCTTCAACTGGACGAGTTTGGACAACAGGGACAACTAATCCTTCTGCACCAAATTGGAAGGCTTCTTCGAGATCTTTACGAGTTCCTACGAGTGAGCCAACAACTTGAATACCATCAAGAACGGTTTTAACGATACTGAGATCCATCATTTCAGATGGAAGACCAACGGCTACGACACGCCCCCCAGCGCGGACACTATCAACCGCTTGATTGAAGGCCACTTTTGATACGGCAGTTACGACAGCAGAGTGGGCTCCACCTGTTTTTTCTTGAATCAAGCCTGCTACATCTTCGACCTCACGTCCATTGATAACGATGTCAGCGCCGACTTGTTTGGCTAATTCTAATTTATCATTGTTAATATCAATAGCAACGACATGTGCATTGAAGACTTTTTTCGCATATTGAACAGCCAAGTTTCCAAGTCCTCCTGCTCCAAAGAGAGCAATCCATTCGCCTGGTTTGAGATGTGCTTCTTTGATGGCTTTGTATGTCGTTACTCCTGCGCAAGTGATAGAGCTTGCTTGGGCTGGGTCGAGATTTTCAGGAACTTTAACAGCATAGTCAGCTGTTACGATACATTGTTCAGCCATTCCTCCATCAACAGAGTAGCCAGCATTTTTTACAGAACGACAGAGTGTTTCACGGCCTGTATTACAGTATTCGCAAGCACCGCAGCCTTCGAAGAACCAAGCTACACTGACACGATCGCCAACTTTCAAACTTTTCACATCTGAAGCGATTTCTTTTACAATCCCAATTCCTTCATGTCCGAGGATACGACCAGGCACTTGTCCAAAGTCACCGTGTGCTACGTGAAGGTCTGTGTGGCAAACACCACAGTATTCAATTTCAACGAGGGCTTCGCCAGCTTCTAGTGGCCGCAGTTCTTTTTCGACAACTTCTACGCCAGTAGATTCAGGGTTTACAACAACAGCTTTCATAGTTTTTCCTCCGATTTGTTTTGATATGTTCATTATATCACAAACTTCCCAAAAAGCAAGCGGTTACAAAGATTATATTTTAATTTTTTTAATGACTTGACATGTAAAATAAAAGTGCTACAATATAGCTGAAAAGCCGATTTAGCTCAGTTGGTAGAGCAACGCACTCGTAACGCGTAGGTCGTAGGTTCGAGCCCTATAATCGGCATAGTTTATGATTTAAATGAAAGTTGCTAACTACGGAAATTATCGAATATTACGATAACACTGAAAAATACCTTTTGCAAAGGAAATTTTTTCAGATTTACTAGAATCGTTTGGAATTCCAGATAGTAGCGAGGCTCATTGCCAAGAGGCGCGAGAACTTCCTATGTGGTTAGCCTATGAATATAATCAGGCGGTGGGTTTCATTACTCTTTCATATTCAGGCCTGATTGTGCAGAGATTCGCTGTATGGCAGTCAGGAAAAATGAGCACCGCCGTGGAGTTGGATGCAGGTTACTAGCAGTTTTGGAGGAGCAAGCCAAGGAAACTGTTTCTTTTTTACAGGTGAAGGCCGTGGCTAAGGGATGGTATGAAACTTATGATCAGACGAATGAGTTTTATCAAGCTATGGGATTTTATTTGTTAGAGATTTTTCTGACACTGTGGAAAGAAGCTATCTCATGTGCTATTTGGGTAAAATATCTTAAATGAGAGTCTAGGAAAAGTCTAATCAACGGCTATAAAAAACGAGCAAATCCAGATTGGAGATGCTCGTTTTCTATGTTAAAAGGTAAGACAAGGAGTAATCTGCATACTCAGTGTAGTCAACCAAAACAAGTACAGGTACAAATGTGGGAGAAGGGTCATTTGCCGTGAACGAATCAGATTTGTCACGAACGTTGGCCAGTTCAAAGTGGAAAGGTGTAAAGTTTTAAAATAGCTTTATCTCTAATTGTATTACCACAAGGATTTTATATAATTGTTGGCTTATTACTTTTGTTTCCAAAGTTCGTAAAATAGATAGACACGGTGATTGATTGGCGGGATGTTCGTTGTTTACATTTCAAATACAGTCCTTCTCACTTTTTTCAAGAGCTAGAAAATCACTTCCCACACTTCCGTCATGCTAATTTGGGAGAGTTTTGGTATAATAGCATCAGAATGACGAGGTGAGAGTAGATGAAAAAAATCTTGATTGTTGATGATGAAAAGCCGATTTCAGACATTATCAAGTTTAACATGACACGAGAGGGGTACGAGGTGGTGACGGCTTTTGACGGTCGGGAAGCCTTGACCTTATTTGAAGCAGAATTTCCAGATATTGTGATTCTGGACTTGATGTTACCAGAGATTGATGGACTTGAAGTAGCCCGCACCATTCGAAAAACCAGCAATGTGCCCATTTTGATGCTGTCTGCTAAGGATAGTGAGTTTGATAAGGTGATTGGTCTTGAAATTGGGGCGGATGACTATGTGACCAAGCCATTTTCAAATCGGGAATTGCAGGCGCGGGTCAAGGCCTTGTTGCGCCGCAGTGAGTTGACTGAAACACAGATCATATCAGAAGCGACAGGGACACCGGAGTTAGTCATTGGGGATTTGGTGATTAATCCAGATGGATTTGTGGCCAAAAAACATGGCAAAGAGCTAGAATTGACCCATCGTGAATTTGAATTGCTCCATCATTTGGCCAAGCATTTGGGGCAGGTCATGACACGGGAGCATTTGCTTGAGACCGTTTGGGGTTATGATTATTTTGGTGATGTACGGACAGTTGATGTAACGGTTCGTCGCTTACGTGAAAAAATTGAGGACACACCGAGCCGTCCAGAGTATATCTTGACACGGCGTGGTGTAGGGTATTATATAAAGGGAAATGATTAATCAATTACGGTATGTAATCACCAAGCCGGAGTTTTGGTTTGTCGTCATCTTGATTGGTTTTGTTATTGTGCTCAGTGTGTTGCTGATTGAAAATCATCGTGATAATCAACAAATTAAAGAACTCAATAAGAAAGTCAAGCGGTTAATTGAGTTGGACTATTCAGATGTTCTTGACTTACGAGGGAGTCCTGAGATTACAGATATGGCCAATTCGCTCAACGACTTATCTGAAGTGATTCGCCTGACACATGACCATTTGGAGCAGGAAAAGACGCGTTTGTCCTCTATTCTTGCCTATATGAGTGACGGAGTGATGGCAGCCGACCGCATGGGTCGAGTCATTATGGTCAATGAAACAGCGCAAAAGCAGTTGGGCTTGGCTGCCAAAACGACAGAACAACGGGATTTATTAGAAATTTTAGGAATTCGTGAACAGTATAATTTTCGGGATTTGCTAGCTCAAACGCCTGAAATTGTCACCGAACATGATAATGAAGCTGGGGAATTTTTGACTTTACGCGCCAATTTTGCAACCATTCGAAGTGAAAGTGGTTTGATTTCAGGTCTGGTTGTCGTCTTGCACGATATGACCGAACAGGCCAAGGAAGAACGGGAGCGGCGTTTGTTCGTTTCCAATGTCAGCCACGAATTGCGGACACCGCTCACCTCGATCAAATCCTATCTGGAGGCCCTTGATGATGGAGCCTTGACAGAATCGGTCGCGCCTAGCTTTGTCAAAGTGTCAC
The DNA here is from genome assembly GCF_040984445.1 of Streptococcus handemini. Taxonomy (NCBI): domain Bacteria; kingdom Bacillati; phylum Bacillota; class Bacilli; order Lactobacillales; family Streptococcaceae; genus Streptococcus; species Streptococcus handemini. Next base: position 1,601 of record NZ_JBFRYH010000026.1, on the reverse strand, counting down.
TCGATGAAACTAATCGGATGATGCGGATGATTTCAGACTTGCTCAGTTTGTCACGGATTGACAATCAAGTCAGCTCAGCTGATGTGGAACTGATTAATTTTACGGCCTTTGTCACCTTTATCTTAAACCGATTTGATCAGATGAAGAATAAGGAGACAGACAAGGAATATACGATTATCCGTGATTATCAAATTACACCGATTTGGATTGAGATTGATACGGATAAGATGACCCAAGTCATGGATAATATTTTAAACAACGCTCTCAAATATTCACCTGATGGCGGAAGGATTACCTTTAGTATGAAGACGACAGATACCCAATTGATTGTCTCGATTTCAGATGAAGGTTTAGGAATTCCTAAGGCTGATTTACCACGCATTTTTGACCGCTTTTATCGAGTGGATAAGGCTCGGTCACGGGCGCAAGGTGGGACAGGGCTCGGTCTTGCCATTGCCAAGGAAATCGTCAAGCAGCATAAGGGTTTTATCTGGGCCAAGAGTGAGTATGGGCATGGATCTACCTTTACCATCGTCTTGCCGTATATCAAAGAGATTACGACGGACGATTGGGAGGATGCTGAAGAGGAAGAATAGGAGTGTATGGGAGAAACAGGATTTCGTTATAGTATTTTAGCCTCTGGTTCGAGTGGAAATTCCTTTTACTTGGAGACAGAAAAGAAAAAGATTTTAGTGGATGCAGGCTTGTCGGGTAAGAAAATTACCAGCTTGCTAGCAGAAATTGATCGGAGACCAGAAGACTTGGATGCCATTTTAGTTACGCATGAGCATAGCGATCATATTCATGGCATTGGCGTTCTAGCTCGTAAATATGGTATGGACATCTATGCTAACGAAGCGACTTGGCAGGCCATGGAGGGAAAATTAGGCAAGATTGCCCTAGAGCAAAAGCATATTTTTGAATTGGGTGTGACCAAGACTTTTGGAGATTTGGATATTGAGAGTTTTGGAGTCAGCCATGATGCGGCTTGTCCACAATTTTACCGCTTTATGAAAGATGACAAGAGCTTTGTCATGTTGACAGATACGGGTTATGTGAGTGATCGACTAGCAGGGATTGTGGAAAATGCGGACGGTTACTTGATTGAGTCCAACCACGATGTGGAAATTCTGCGGGCGGGGTCATACTCATGGAACCTCAAGCAGCGGATTTTGTCAGACAAGGGACATCTTTGTAATGAAGACGGAGCAGATGCCATGATTCGTTCTCTCGGTAATCGAACCAAGAAGATTTACCTAGGTCATCTGAGTAAGGAAAACAATATCAAGGAACTGGCCCACATGACCATGGTCAATCAGCTTGCGCAAGCTGATTTGGGAGTTGGAGTTGACTTCCAGGTTTACGATACATCGCCAGACACCGCTACACCGTTAACGGAAATATAATCACATCAAAGCCATATGGACGTTTTTCGTCTGTATGGTTTTTTGTATGGAAAATCTCCTTGTCAGTGTGATATACTCCCCATATAGTAGACAGTGAAAAAACCAAAATTCACTAGACACTATAAGGGGAGTTTTCACATGTCCAAAAGAAGTCCAAAATCAGTAGAAGAAAAGTTAGAAATTGTTTGCTTATTA
>NZ_JBFRYH010000025.1:0-28792 GCF_040984445.1 Streptococcus handemini | reverse complement strand
GTCGCTCTTTTATGGTAAAATGTGAGTAGCTCATAGGTTCCCTCGTGTTCTGTTGGTGTCGTTACTTACAGTTTACACGAAAGAAACCCTATGAGTTTTTTTGTTGCACTATATTTTACAATTTGTCTTTTAATAAAGATAAATAATGTGAGTATGGCGAATCTCATTTGGCTCTAGAATAACTGACAGATCAAAATCATCTACAACTAAAAAAGTCTCTACGCTCAGATGAGGTATTGTCATGTGTTTTAAAAATTCAATCTCTGAACGCCCAGCGGTTTCACTTCCGTCTAGAAATACACGTTGACATAATTCAATAATGCTTCCTGATTCAGAATGAATACGCCTAGTCTTAACAAGATAGTTCCCTGGCTTCATACCTCTTAATTGAAAAGATAACTTTAGCGGTTCTCTCGTTTCAAAGAGCGTATTTAAATCATCATTCCCCTCTAAATAGTAGCGCGAACTGAGATTCATACAGTTATGACTCACAATCGTGATATTGTGACCACTCGCAGTCAACATTGAGTGATTATTTACATCGATTAATTCTTCTCCATGCCGATTCAAGAATTGATGAGCAAAATAACTTGGCTTGCGGATACCATGAGCAGTGATACAGCCTTCTAATCCTGATAAAAGTCTGCCTGCGTCTTCATCAAGGATCATATCTAGCGGGATGTTCCATGCAATATCTGACAACGCATCAAAGCTTGTCAAACTAGTTTGAATGATATTTGCTGCTTTATAAGTCGAATCATGTAATATAAACCTTTCTCCTGAAATAGCTTTCCATTCAACAATGTGAATTTGAATCGTTTCCGATTGAAGATAACTCCGTATCATCTCCAATTGATTACGAACGTGATTCTGATCCGTTACTGTTTTCCAAGTAAAGTTGGCATCAGAAATAGTTCCAATTTCAGGCTGAATATGAAATGTCAAATGGTGAATTTCTGGCACCGTTCCAATAGTAATCTGATGGACGAAGTATTTAAAACTTTCAAAATCTCCAAGGATAAAACCAGGACCATACAGACTTTCTTCGATTTTAAATTCTTCTAATATTTGACTAATCTGACGGTATGTCAATCCATACTCCAATAACTTACTTTTGGTAAACACGGTTGGATAATCTAGTTCTATTCTCCATTTTCGAACCCTATTAATACTATATCTATTGGAAAAATGAGATAGAAATCTTTTTAAATAATCAAAGGCATTTTCTGTATTTCTAAATTGACGAAAATTAATCACTAATTGAAACTTCAGATTTAATTGAACAAAAAAATCTAGTTCTCGTTCTTCTCGATAAAATTGATATTCCTCATTAAAGTTTTTAGGAAAATACAATTCAAATCTCACAAATTCGAAACTTAATTCCTGCTGAAACTGTAGAAACTGTTCCCTAGCCTCTTGCGACTTGATAGACGTACCTGAACCAATATTTATTACTTTTTTCCAAAAAGGAAGAACAGGTGTTCTATGACCTATATCAACATTCGTAATCAATTCCTGTGTAGCAGGTTCTTTCTCCTGCTCAAACTGCAACAGATCTAGCATCTCTTGGTAGCTAATCATCATACTACTGTGTTGCTGATTTCGAATCCTCTTCCTATAATCAGTTGGTAAACAATCATAAACCTCTTTAAACACTCTATTGAAGGATGCTGTCGTCGTAAAGCCGCTCTCTAGGGCAATTTGAAGCATATTCATATTGCTTTGTTCCATTAGGCTTACAGCATAATTTAAACGGGTTTTAGTTAGGTATTGATAGAATTTTTCACCTACAACTTCCTTAAAATGTTTGGAAAAATACTGAGGAGTCATATAAAATGCTGAACTTATTTGAGCAAGACTAAGCTCTTCTTGGAAATGTTGTTCAATATACTCCTTATATAAATCTACCTGACTTCGCTCATACAATTGAAATGTATTGATACGGTAATGTTGAACCAATAATATATACAGATCAAGACTATATCGACGAAACTCTGCTTCTGATAGCAAACTCTGTTCTGACCAACTTAATAGTAATTTAGAAAGACACCTGACTTAATAGGCTATGATTGTCATTTTTCGATTGACTGCTATCCGCCTCAAATAGAAGCTGCTGATTTCCGAATATCGAACGAAGTTGTTTAATATCTATTGAAAATACTGCATAAGAGATATATTCCTGAGTTTGTTTTATTTCAAGTTTTTCATTCACATTTGCCAAATAAAAATCAAAACGTGATAAGACAGAATCATTTACTCTTAAAAAAATTCCTAGATTATAAATGATTCTCAAGGAATTACTATCAAAGGAACTTACTTTATCGTATACTGAAATTGTTAACATTCTATCTCTCCAAATAAATAATAACTTTACTTATTCTAACATATTATCCCAAAAAACATGGAATACTAAAAAGAGTGTAAAATAAAAAGTAATACCTTTATCATCAAATTCACACATATTATCATTCATACAATCAAAAAGAAGCTAGACGAAAAGCCCAGCTTCTCAGAGTTAGTCAAGATAAATTGATGCAGTGATTAATCGATATGATAGTTACTTCTAAATCATCCAATCAACTGAACTGTGAAGTACTTTAGAGACAGGAAGCGAGCTACACTATAGCTTCTCTCACTTCGATACTTCTCGTGCCTTGCTAAAAATCCAACAGATCATTTTACTATTACTCTCAAACTGGACTAAGCAATCTGTACTTTACGACTATTCACTCCTTTAATCGGAATCGGAATGTAAGCTGTGCGCGTGATGACTGTCAATTCAACATCATGTTCACCGACAGATAGTCCTCCTTGTTGAGCCACACGAATTTTTAGTGGAATATCATATTCCCATTTATAGGTTGTCACAGTTTCCATTTCATCCAGTGTAAACCAGTCTTGCCCATTTGGACTGCACGTAATAGCTTCACGCGCCACTTGCTCATCGTTTACTCGTACTTGAACATCATCTACCATGGACAAGGGAATAGCACGATAGTAAGTGATATAAGTTTCTAACTCAAAACCTACAGTTTGCCCATCTACCACACGGTTTTTACAAGAATCTTTTTTAAATACATTATTATCAAACATTCTATTTCTCCTATCCTTCGATTTCAGCAATTGTTGCACGCAATAGTTTTTGGTGGGCAGCAACCTGTTCTTTCTCAACCATACGATTTCCTGGTAAAATCCAGCGGTTACCTTCATATTCAGTTGCTACATAACCATCATACCCCTTATCATGCAAGTATTGCAGAATTTTCTTATAGTCAATGGAGTACTCATTACCTTCCTCAGTCATTTCCCATAGCTTAAAGTGGAAATGCTTAATAAATGGAATTAATTCATCCATAACTTCCAACGGTGTATTTTCATAGCCATCAGCTAAATAAATGTATGGCATATCTTTCGGCGTAGCCATAGCTGCTAATTCAGGTTGGAATTGATGATTTTCATCAAAGGCATGAGTTCCATCAAGTCCTTTATCAAAGAATGAATTGAAATAATCAATAATATCTGGATTAACACCAAGTACTTGCTTGTTAAATTCATTAAAGACACGAGGGATACGATTACAGAAGATACCAGTATCAACTACTAAGCCCACATATGGAGAATTGACGCGTTTCATTTCTTCGATAAATTCAGCTGTCTCTGACTCTGTAAAACTCATACCTGCATGAATTTCAAGAGCAATCGTCACATCATACTTCTCACAATATGGAAGAAGCGGCTCAATGACGAAGGCTGGTACCATCGATACCAAACGAATCATTTTGAAACCAAGACGATTGGCTAATTTGATTTCTTCAATCAACAAATCAACTGACTCTTTTTGTGTCAACGTACGATTCTTATACAAGTTAGTATTTAGGAAAACATCGGCAATAACAGGCTTTGCCTTAGTTTTTGCAATGATACGATCCCATTCTGCCAATGTTTCTTCCGTTGGATTTGGAGTGCCATGAAGCATTTGATCGGGAAGAATTTCAAAACCTTCTACACCCAGTTCATCTAAATATTCTAAAATTTCTTCAAGAGACATCCGACCATTCATAAATTCATCTTGTAAACTATACAAGCTTACCGCTGTTTTAATACTCATTCTTTCACCTCAACTCATAATTGACCCACTGCCATTCCGGCTGTTACCGAAGTAAAGCTACCAAGCTTCAATTCCTCTGCGCTAGCTCCTGGAAATGCGACAATGATTACATCTTCTCTACCTTCTACAGCCAACATACCCAAATCAACTTTGGCTAATTTGCTCGCTTGAGTTACTGTATCTCCTTTGTTTACATATATTTTAAATGGTTTCCCACTTAAACTTACAGTATCCACTCCCATATGTACAATCAATTCCCGACCCGAATCAGATTCAATACCAATAGCATGTTTTGTGGGAAAAATACTTGTTACCTTTCCACAAACAGGACTATAAACAGTCGTCTGAGATGGCTTTACAGCAAAACCATCTCCCATCATTTTCTGTGCAAATACAGGATCTGGTACATCTTCCATTTTGACAAATATCCCATCAACAGGAGCTGAAATAGTATTATTAATGTCTACAATCTTCTTAAATAATCCAAACATAACAAACTCCTAGATAACAAAGTTACGAAGATAACGAGCACTTAAGGTAATGGATTTTTTCACATCTTCATAAGATTTTTCAAAGGCTTTATCTTCTACTTCGATAACTGTATAACCTTCAAATCCAATATCTGTCAAAGCTGAAACATATTTATTCCAGTTTACATCACCAAGTCCTGGCAATTTCGGACTCATATACTGAAGTGGTGTTGCCATAATTCCTACATCTCTGAGTTTATCTTCATAAATCTTGATATCTTTATAATGAACATGAAAAATTTTATCTCTGAACTCATATAATGGTGCTATATAATCAATTTGTTGCCAAATAAAATGCGATGGATCATAGTTAATTCCCAAATTGTCAAATGGCAAAGCTTCAAAAATTTGACGCCAGATGGCTGGAGTTGTCATTAAATTTTGTCCTCCTGGCCACTCATCTTCTGTGAAGAGCATTGGACAATTTTCAATTGCGATTTTCACACCTTTTGATTGGGCATATTCTAAAATCGGTGTCCAAACTTTTACGACTTCCTCAATATTAACAGATACTGCTTTACTTGGCATGCGACCTATGAAAGTTGTCACCATGTTAATCCCCATAAGAGCAGAGGCATCAATTACCTTATAAATATGGTCGATAACTTCTTTACGTCTCTCTAAATTCTCATCCAAAGGATTTGGATAGTAAGCTAAAGACGAAATATCAACACCTTTACTTGCAGCATAGGTTTTGAATTCTTCTGCTTTATCAATCGTCAAATTTGCTACATCAATATGGGAAACACCTGCATAACGACGCGCGGCTTTACCTTTAGGCCAACAAGCTACTTCTACACAATCCAAGCCATTCTCGGCGACAACATCAATCAATTCATAAAAATCTGATTTATCTAAAATGGCTGAAACAAGTCCTAATTTCATCCGAGTTCCTCTTTCTATTTATTACAAAGGGAATCGCTCAAATAGCGAGTTCCCAATGTTTGAAGCTTAGCTATTTATTCAAATGAAATACTGCGATGCTCTTTAGCAGATATTCGAATCGCATCCATCAGTTTCATCAATCGTAACATTTCAACTGGTTTAACTACCAATTCTCCTTTTCCTGTCACATAGTCGTAGTAAGTATCAAAATAGTCACGATGACGAACAGCAACTTCTGGCAACTGTTCCGTTACAATACGCCCTTCTGGTGCTGGGCCAAATGAACGAGTTGGACCAGCTGCTGTCATAGTGATTTGACCTGGAACATTGCGAAGTAGGTCAGTTGTTCGAGTAATTTCACCTTGTGGATGGAAGCCATCGATTTTTGCTGAACCCTCATTACCTCCTAAGAACCAATGACGTTCAAACCAACCTTCTTCTTGACTAAGGAAATATGTTCCCAACTCCACTTGACCAGTCACGCCATTTTTGAATTGTAGCTGAATATTAAAGTAATCATCAACATCTTTATTAATAATATTTTTTACTGTCGCATAAACTGTTTCAATCTCACTATCCACCATAAAGAGCATCTGATCTAGCAAGTGAATTCCCCAATCATACAACATACCACCACCAAATTCTGGATAGATATGCCAATCATGCATGTTCCCATTAAAACCATAGAGGCTATTTTGGATCGTGTAGGTTTTTCCTAAAGTGCCACTTTGATAGACTTCTTTAGCAATAGCATAGTCCTTATCCCAACGGCGTTGGTGGTGAATGGTGAATCGAACCCCTGCTTTTTCTGTTACAGCCTGCATTTCTGCAAATTCTTCCGCATTCATAGCAACAGGTTTTTCACAGATAATATCTTTTCCAGCTACTGCAGCTTTTTTCACCATTTCTAGGTGAATATGATTTGGTACAGCAATAATAACTGTGTCAATTGCTTCTTCTTGTAATAGCTCATCTGCGGTTAAATAGGTTTTATAGCTATCATCTGCATTTTCCAATTGGACTTGGTTTATATCACAAACTGCTACGACTTCAGCATAATCCAAGTCTTCTGTAATCATTTTGGCATGGGTTTGTCCCATAAAACCAAATCCGATAATTCCAAAATGTAATTTCTTTTCTGTCATGCTTATTTACCCCATGTCAATTTAATGTTTTTTGCTAGATTGTTCTAGCTTCAATCTAAAGCAGTTCACTGGACTTACGAGCCCCTCAAGTTTCTATGCCTCGGTTAAAACAGTCCACTGGACTGTTTTAATCCTCAAATATTACTGCCTGTCCTGTTTCGGCTGATTTGTAGATTGCCTCAAGAATACGTGTAACAACAATCGCTTGTTCTGGTTTCACTAATGGTTCTGTATCATTGATAATAGCATCTACCCATTGACGCGCTTCAACATCACGTTGTTCTCGACTTTCTCCAGCAAATCCAAAAACGCCACCAGCTTCAGAAGGTTGTACTTCTTCTAATTGTCCATGAGCCGCACGATTAAAGACTACATACCCTTGATCCATAAAGGCTTTGCCAAACATTTCAGCCCCACCTTCTGTTCCACAAAGGGTTACTTGTGCTTCTTTAGGATTAATCATATTGAGTGCCCAAGCTGCTTCTAGGAAAATCGTTGCTCCATTTTTCATTTTAATTAGACCAAAAGCCGAATCTTCTGTTTCAAAGGTTTCAGGATTCCAGTTACCAAACATATTTCCCATTGGATTATCTTTCAGTTTTTGGTAGGTAGATCCAAGTACCATGGCTGGCTCATAGTTGTCCATGTACCAAAGAGTTAAGTCAAGAGCGTGAGTACCAATATCAATAAGTGGGCCACCACCTTGTTTTGATTTGTCTGGAAAAACACCCCAAGTTGGAACACCTTTACGACGGACTGCATGAGCCTTTGCAAAGTAAATATCTCCTAATTCACCATTTTCACATGCTTCTTTGGTAACAAGTGAATCCGCACGAAAACGATTTTGATAACCAATTGTCAATTTTTTACCTGTGCGTTTAGAGGCATCCAGCATTGCTTTTGCTTCTTGATAGTTAATAGCCATTGGTTTCTCACACATAACATGCTTGCCACCTTCAAGTGATGCAACAGTAATTTCTGAGTGTGATACATTTGGTGTCAAGACATGAATAACATCAATATCTGGATGATTAGCAATCTCACGATAGTCTGTTGTCACCAATGCTTCTTCAACACCATATTCTGCAGCAGCTTTAACTGCTCTCTCTTCAATAATGTCACAAAAAGCAACCATCTCTAACTCTTCAGTTAATTTTGCTAGAGCAGGTAAGTGTTTGCTATTAGCGATACCACCACAACCGATAATACCAAATTTTAATTTTTTCATGAATGTATCCTCCATTTATTTTTTATGTTGTTATCGTTTACATATATTATTTTAAAACTTTTATCATTGAGAAACCTATCTAATTTTATATCATTCATTATTAATTTTTAACCAGAAAAATTTTAAATAGTATCTTAAACATAAAAATATACCAACAAAATAGGTATATTTTTAAATTCTTGTGCTAGTTAATTCTAGCCAAACAAAAAAACTTTGCGTATCATAAACTCAAAACAACCACGAAATGAGGGAATGATATGCAAAGCCAAGTTTATTATCTCGTAAATCCCAATCAAATACAAGTCATTTTTTCAAGAACCTTGACTAAAGTGATTACTTTGTATAATCGCTTTGTCCCTGCTAAGGTTAGACATCGGCGAAATGTTCATTTACAAAAGCAACCTGATACGGTTATTATCGCTAGTTATCGCTGGGTAATTGAAGAGGGATGCCAAACAGCAAGTGCTATTTACCGTGCCATTCGTCACAACCTCTTCCCCGATAATTTCCCAGAACGCTCTCGATTTTGCCGTATCTGCTAAAATCTTGCTCAAAGTATTCAGCGGATGCGCTATTTTATGGTCTTAGACTTGTGTCAAACCTGCTCTTTCGGCTTGATTGACAGCTTTCCTTGTGCTTTGTGTCAACCCATTCGCAACTTAAGAGCAACACTTTTATCAGAAGTGGCCGATATTGGCTATAATGCGACTAAGAAAATGCACTACTACGGCATCAAATTTTCAGTGCTTGTCAGTGATAAGGGCTTTCCTATTGATTATGTGGTAACTTCAGCCTCTGTTTATGACGGTGATGTTGCTTTGGAACTACTTGAAAACAGGCTATTTTCAATCGTTTATGGAGATAAGGGCTATGTCGATAAACAAGTGAAATCAAAATTGTCTCAGTATGGTATTCAGTTGATATCACAACTAAGGAAAAACATGATGGGTTATTCGTGGATTGACAATTACAGAATCAGTCGCTTGAGAAATCCTATAGAGACCGTATTTTCGAGTTTAGAGCAATTTGGTATCGAGTGTTTACGTTGCAGAAACCTAGCGGCACTCAAATTTAGAGCGAAAGCGATATTGCTTAACTATTCTCTTATGCTCGAAAGTAGTCATCATAAACTGGGGGGTAAGTTTGAAATATTCTCATGCCTATGCCTAATTGACTAGCACATCGGGTATAAATTATTAAATTTTTTGCGGTTCGCCTCTATAACATTTTTAAACAATTCTTCAAGATTTCCTCTATTCACTGTCTCGGTTGAATTATTATCATAGTCTGCAAACATATGATCCAAATTATGGATCATTATTTCCCAATATTCACTATCCATATCTTCTCTATGACTTCGTTGCTCCTTTAAGATCTCACTGGCATTTTTAAAGACTGGTTCCAATTTAAACAGATGAACATCATTCAAGTAGAGACGTACAAAACCAGTCAGGCACTTCTCAGCTCCTTCTACATCTTCAGTTTCCGCAAACCGCCATACAATCCGCTGAATGTCCTTACTAAACTCATCTACTGGTCTTCTAAGCGAGTTGATACTTGTTGTAAAGAGATGACCTGGGCGTTCTCCATAATAAGCTACTGCTAGATAGTCAATCACCTTATCCCAATACTCGCTCTGTAATTCAACTTTTCTATGACCATTTCTACGTTGATTGACAAACGACTGACGTGCTCCTTTCAAAAGTCTCTTTGTACTTTCAGCTTCACTATCATAGTCCCAAGATTCTATCCAGTACATCAACCGTTTTTTAAATTCGTCAAAATTATTTGTCTTTGCATAAGTCCAAGCAAATTCTTCAGGTTGATTCCACCACATAACGTTCCCCTCCTTATAAAACTTGACAAGGCTTAGTTCAATCAGAAATACGAATTGCGATTATAATCAGTTTTTTCTGTGTGAAACATCTTTTTACCTCGCAAGCATTTTCTGTTATTATACTCCGAAAAAGTTAAAAAATCTCTTAGAAACTAAATTTTTATCCAAAATAAGAACAGAGCTTGTATTAAAAAAGCGTATAAATTCGGGATTTTTGGTATCCTTATTTATACGTTTTTACTATTTAAAGAGTTTACTCTATTCTGCTAACTCAGTAATTTACCACTATTTTTTTGAACAAAAGTGCTAAAGCCAATCTCTTCAATTTCTTCCATCGCCTGATACCAACTTCCTACGATATAATGTTCAATAATCACCTTCAGTGCCTCTTTATAGTCACTGATATCGTTCTCACCATCCGAAAAAGTAAATTTTATCAACACAGGCTCGTGTATATCATCATACAAAGCAAGTGTCACTACAAACTCTTCATTTCGATCGTCACAATCAAGATAAAAACGAATAACTATATCCGAACTATCGTTGAGTAAGCTATATTCATAATACTCATCATTCAAATACCGCTCTGTGATAAATTCATTCTTGCAATAACCTGAGCGTATTTCAGCTTCAGCAATCGTATTAATAAGAAAATATAACAGTTCTTGTTCACAAATTAACATATTGGAACCTCCTTATATATTGTTTTTGTATACTATAAGTATGACAGAAAAAGTAAATCAAAAAAATAAGAAACGCTCTTTTTATCAGATAGTTTCTATTCCTGAATTTTTATATTTTCTTTTTTTAGGCATACTATATATAGAAAATATTGAAGAATTGGAGGTCATTATAATGCGAAGGGTATCTTTGTCAATCCAACACTGGGCTCGGTGAAAAATGGAATTGATGATGATATTGATTCTGTCAGCTTATGCCATTGAAGATGATAGACAGGAAAAAAGAAGGAAAACGAAATGGTTATTCTACGAATGAAATGAGTAAAGAATAACCATTTTGTAGCAAAAAAAGTAAAGAAAAAAATGTTTAAGCAAGTCATTTTATGAAATTGGTTCATAAAAAATAACTGAAACAATGGCATCAGGATAATACTGGGAAAGGGAAACGGTGATGACTGAATCTCTCAAAAACGTCAATAGCCTCGACGGGTATTATCTTTGAGCATACTCAGCTCTATAAAAAAGAGTGGGAGGCATTTTAACAGTAATAAGAAATAATAAGGAAAGGGGAAAGAAAATGCCTAGAAAAAGAAATTTTTAGTACATCTATTTTTGAAAAAATTAATGATAATAGAATAATTCAATATTTAGAAGGTTTAGTCTCAAATGGAGTTTTTAATCTCATTAAAGAAATTGAACAATCAGTAATAAATACTGATAAAGAATTATCAAAAGTATTCAAAGAAAAACCTCGCTCAACATTTGAAGAGATATTAAAAAAGCAAATCAATGTTTCGCATTTAACTAATACTTCATTAGTTTTAGATGAAGAAATTTTTAGTTTGATAAATGCTAAATTTGTTACAAAAGAAAATAGAGCACGATACAGAAATAATTTGATAAGCAAAACTCAAAAAGAATTACATTTCAATTCTGAAACATTTTATTTTTCCGAGATGATAACTTGGAATACACTAATCATTTTGAGATTGATGTTTGATGCTCTCGATTTTGCAAACAGAGGAGGAGGTTTGGGTTGTCATAAAAATTACGATACAAAAGAATTAAAAGTTATACAGATACCAAAATTTTCAAAAAAATTCAGAAATGAAATATATTCATTAAACAATAAACTACGTCGAAAACATCATTATAAAATTGATCTCTATGAATTGATTTTAAATCGATTAATGAATTTAGAACAGTTTTTAATAACATTTTAGAAACTCTATTTTTTGAAAAACGTTGAATTTACAACAATTCTAGAAAAAATGCTCTTCCCATTATGAAGCGAACAAAACTCGCTTTCTGACACTCAGAATTCTGTTTTGTTCGCTTTTCATGTCTAATTTATCAATTTAAAGAATTTCAAAAATCAAAATCTTTTTGTCCCAAACTCTTGAACTGGAGCTATAAGCCCACATTTCCAACCAGCGCCTAAAGACGCTGGCTTTCACTTTGTTCAAGCCTCACTGCTCTTGACTCGTCACCAGCCTCTCAAAGAGGCAGTTGTACTACTTACCATTATCCCTAAAGGGATCTTCATATCCTCTTCAATTCAATTTAATATTCGCAATATATCTTCTATTACCACTATAAGTAGTGTACGAAATTTATTGATGTCCTTCGTAAGTAATAACTTTATTATAATTAACCGTATCTTCTGTGCCATAATAGGATAATGTTGGACTAGATATTTTAGCTTCTACTTTAACTAATAAAAGGCTGAGTAAATTTATACGTTACCTGTTGTGGAATAGCTATACCTGAATTTATAAGACCTTGAGAGATTACTACTAAAATAATTACCTCCATCAAAATCAAAATACTCTTCTAGTGTACTTCTAGACTCTTAGACCTCTCTTGCTGATTTTCCTATGTATTTTATATGCCGAGGTTCCGATTCCGTCATATAACCTGTTGTAGACTCTTTCCTTGGCAAGTATCGTACAACAAAACCATACTTATAACCGTTCTTATATAATGAATCTGTTGCAAATTTATCTTTAACTAAGTTCTATGCTCTATCCGTTAAGTCCTAGGATAATCCAGTTTGATACTCATTATGAATTGCTCGTGTTGAATAATAATTAGTAGCTTCATCTCTCTACTAACATAATTCAAATATAAGTTTTTCTGAGTATAACTTCTAAAGCCACTAGAGCCGTACCCGACATAAAAACTTTGTTTAATCATATCGTCTCGCAAACGTATGAATTCTTCTTTTACTTTTGGATTTTCACTAAAGTTAAAAGAAGAAGACATTAAATATTTTTTATTAGCTATAATAATTTCATCATATTTTCCGTTATGCTATAATATCAACCATCACAGGTAATTGCATTTGGAGTAGAATCTGTTTCTACAATTATTATAAATAGTATATATTCCTTTTAAAGTATCATAGTCCGAAGTTTCAACAACTGTTTTAGTACCTGTAATACCCTGTTGACTGTCGCTTTTAAAGGCATGATATTGATGAATATTAGATTCTCCGACATTATCTTTGTGTTTTCTAGAATCTTCTCACGATTTATAATTTCCTTTAGCTTGTTTTGACGCTTTATACTAGATAATCTCATCTTCCCTACCTTGCGTAGACTAAACTGGGACCCTTACTTCTACAATTCCTTCGGAACTAACTACTTCACTAACTGTACCATCAAATCTCTTAGAAGGTTTGTTTATTATTCTGCACTTCCACAGAAATTTTAGGCACAACTCTGTAGGATACTGGAGTAATGACCGATTTTTTATTTTTAGATAAATGATTAGAAGACACCACATATTCCTTTGTATCAACATTATCTAAATCTACATAACGATGTATCCTACTATAACTAATTTAAGTAATCCAATTATGATTACCTTTGGTTTGTACAGTATCATAATTGCTATTCCCCATTATATAAATTAAATTGTATTGGCGCTGATTTGCTTGATTATGACGAAGTAGTCGTTACACTTTCTGTATGCAGCGCTGACTCTTCTAGAATATTTGCCTCATTCTACTATTCCACATCAATTTTTTGAATAAGTTATTTTCCCATTAGAAACATTTAGACTAGTTGTGACAGCTTTAAAACTATCAATAATTTTTGCGTTTTCTAAAATCATATCATCCACTTAATAGAATTCCTCAGCTATTCATTCTCGGAGGTAGTATTTTGAATTATTATAATTTCTTTAAGTACGTGATTTCAGTTGCTATTTCAACCGCAGACACACTCTGAGAGGCCAAAAATAACCATACTATCAGTACTACTGAAGTAACACCAATTGAATACTTTCGTATAGAGAAACAGGCTAAAATTCTTTTTTCATTAATTTGTACTTCTTTGTTTTTTTACATTTGTTAGAGTAAAATGATTGTTTATTTCAATATTCTCATTTTTGAGTATTTTAATAAAAATATTTGAACTAAAAATAGAAAAACTATCCAACTGATGAGGATAGATAGGTTTACTAAATATCCATCTACAGGTTCTAAAATCATATTAATTGGTAGTGCTATTGGTAACCAGTACATCTCTAAAAATACTTTATTTGTTGCAAAAATAATAAGTAAACACTCAATAAACGCTACGATTAAATTCCCACTATTTCCCAAAAGAAAGGTCAACAATAAGTGAACATGATTTAATAAAACACTTAGTAACCAATAGACTAAACCAACTGTAAAAAATAAATCTTGCTTGAAAACCAAGTATAATAAGCTCCATAGCCCAATTGTTGGTAGCAGAAGCATTAAATCTAAAATTAGAATCTTAGCTGCCCATAATTTAGGTCCATTCCGTTCACTAATCAATACTTGAAATTGATTAGCCTGCTCTTCTTGTTCATAAATCAAAATAGCTGTTAAGCTAATGATTACTGCAATCGCTAGCATTGGAAAGAAGATTGCAGCCTCTAAAGCTTTACTACTTTTCACAAATATTAAATAAGGCAAAATAGTGATTATTTCAACGACCGAAAAACCTAATATAAGATAGCTCGGATATGACATTTTAATTTTCAGCAACTCACTTTGAATTATTTTCATATTCATTTCCTCTTTCGATACATTAACATACAAATAATAAGTGTTAACATTACTGACAAGAGTACACACAATAAAATTGTAGAATGGTTTAGATTTCCAAAACTTTGTTCTAAGTCACCAGACGGCCGTAAATGTAGGATAGTCTGTGCCACCTTGTAATGATAGGTATAAGGAAAAATAAACCAGAACTTTGTCTGTGCAATCAATGGTGCAATCAATAGGCAAATAAAAGTGTTCCCAACTACAAGCAGGTAAGGGTTTAGCTTATCTGATAGATAATATAGAAAAGCTATATTCCAAGCTACACTTAATAGCATAAACAATAATGTTATTGAATCCTGTAAAGTATTTACCACCATATAATTCGGATATAAATAGCTTTCCATTACTTTTATGATAAGCATCAAGAATGCACTTGAAAAAAAGAGTTGAACTACTACTAAAATCATTTTAGATATCCGAATTTTATATCCTAATTTTCCTAAAGTAACATTTTGAAAATGACCAGCCTTCTCTTCGCTTTTAAAATCCTTAAGAAAAAGTAATCCAACTAAAGCAAAGAGAAATAGTGCCTCCCACCAATAGATTGTAAAACTTTCTAAAATCTGTGGTCCAACTAATAAGAAAGCAATCAAGGCAGCTAACAAGGGGAGGGCTACCAATAGTTTCCTATAACTATTATTATTTATTTTCAAAAACTCCGATCTGATAATATTTTTCATTTTAAACCTCCATGGACAATGTTAAAGAAAATCTTTTCTAAGTCGTCATCGTGATTATTTAATTCGTTATAGCAAATATAGCCCTCATTTAAGATTACAATCTTATCAGCCACCTTGCTGATTTCATGCAATTGATGACTTGAGATAAGAATTGTCATACCATTCCTCTGCAAATCTTTCAATAAATCTAATAGTTCCTTAATTCCATCTGGATCTAACCCATTTGTTGGTTCATCAAGAATCAGTAAACTCGGGTTCGTCAAAATAGCCATTCCTAAGCCTAAGCGTTGCTTCATTCCTAAAGAAAACTTACCTGCTTTCTTTCTTCCAGTATTTTCTAGTCCAATCTTTTTTAAAACTTCTTTGATTTGGTCATCTGTAATATCATATAGCAATGCTTTTGTTTTTAAATTATCAAATGCTGAAAGATTCATATAGATAGCAGGTGCTTCTATTAAAGCTCCTATTCTATCATTATATTCATTTACTTGCCGTTTACGATTATCAAAAAAAATCTCTCCACTTGTTTCCTTCTCTAAACCAAACATAATTTTCATTAGTGTTGATTTTCCTGCACCATTCACGCCTAATAAGCCACAGATACTGCCAGCTTCAATTGTGAAATTAGCATCCTTTAGGACTTGTCTATCTCCATAATTTTTGGATAGATTATTGATTTTTACTTGCATAAATAGTTTCCTCCTTTATTCTATACAAAGATTGTATTACACCTTGTTCAGATTTTGTTCAGAGTCAAAGCATTTATGAAAACAAGTCATTTATCTTACAGTAAGAAGTGTCCTAAGGAGTTTTCAGTCAGAGCGACTACCTACTAATCACATAAAAAACATAGTCACTTTTGAGTACTATCTGAGTTTGTAGACAAACCTTATTTTTAGAGATTCTGTCTTAAAACGTTGATATTATCATGTTTCGGGATTTTTTTACTGGCCATAAAAAGAAAAAGATTGAAGAAACTATCCTCAAAAAGGACTTTTTCTTCAATCTGGGATAGTCACTCTTTGAGTGCTATCTTGCATGTTTTACTTCATAATGGTTTATTTTTAATACACAATTCCACTTTTGCCCCTCCAGCTTCAGGATTGGTCAAAATTAATTTTCCCTGATGATTTTGGGCAACTTTCTGGGCAAATGATAATCCAATGCCGTAATGACTACTACTTCGACCAGAATTTTCAGTATAAAATAATTTGTTTGCGTTACTAAGTGCCTCTACTGTGAAAGCTGAACCACTATTCCAAACTTCAAAAATAAGAAAATCCGCTGTATTTTTTACTGATAATATGACCTTTTTCCCGTCGGTAGCATATCGAGCTGCATTTGCCAGAATATTGATTAAAGCCCTATTTAAATTGAGTTGATTCCCATAAAAATTCTTAACTGACGTAGAATTAGTAAGTTCGAATGTCACCTGTTCGGTCATCATAATATCTACAGCTTCTTCCAATAAATCATCTAAAAATTCTGATAAAAAGATACTTCCATGATGTTCTCCATCTTCAATTAAAAGACGCGAATAACTTAACATCTCATTAAAATACTTTTCAAAAGTAGTAATGCTGTGATTCATCGAATAGATAAAATCTTCTTGTTGCTCTGTTAAACTAGTCATTTCAAGCAACTCAAGATTTCCCTTTAATACAGTTAAAGGAGTTTTGATATCATGAGCAAGAGCACCAACTTGGAAAGAAAAATCTTTTTTCTCTGTTTTTTCTTTTTCAACAAGTGTCGCTAAATC
This sequence comes from Streptococcus handemini, assembly GCF_040984445.1. Taxonomy (NCBI): domain Bacteria; kingdom Bacillati; phylum Bacillota; class Bacilli; order Lactobacillales; family Streptococcaceae; genus Streptococcus; species Streptococcus handemini. The sequence continues at coordinate 11,856 of NZ_JBFRYH010000025.1, read as the reverse complement.
ATTTCCTTTTCTATGAAGAGTCTTTAAAATGGCATCAAACTCATCAATTTGGGAATATCTATCATTAAGTTGGAAAACTCTAGTTCCCATCTGGACAGACGTATTCTGAATCGCTCTAAAATTTGCAGAAATCTCTTTTATGTATCTCGTTAAACAAATAGTAATTGACAGAGCCAGAAATAAGAGAAACAAAGTTATAGTAAGGTAATTATAGGGAATTCTTCTAAAATATTGATTTGAAAATTCTGGAACTTCATTATATCTGACAATTAGAATATAATCGTCAGTTTGAAACTGGTCATAATGAACTAAACCTACTTTAAGATTTTCTTGATTTTTTACTACTGATTTATAGTAATTCAATTCATCGTTAACAAAATGACCTTGATTAATTTCCTTTAACTCTTTATTAAAAACAACAAAGTCATATCTATAAGGTTTCATAACCTCACTAAGTTCTTCAGCAGTCATCTCCTTTTGTATAGGGAAGTCCATTCTCATCGTTCCATATGTCACAAGACCCAGCTCAGATAGCACAGCTGATAAAAATAAAATCACTACTACATTACAAATAGTCAGAGTAATAACTTCAAAAACAACTTTCCAACTTCTCTGTTTTATCGAATAGTTCTTTTTAGTCATACCATTTGTATCCCATACCTCTTATTGTACGAATCGGATTAATTCCATATGGTGAGAATTTCCCTCTTATCTGATATATATATTCAGAAATAGATCTAAACAATGCGTCAGCCTCATCATCATAAACCTGCTCATAAATATCTTCCCTTGTGTAAACTTTATTGGTTTTACGTGACAGCAATTCCAAAATATCATACTCTCTTCGAGTAAGGGGAACAATTTCTCCATTAATACAAACTTGTTTTTCCTGAAGATAGAAAGTAATAGGCAGTAATTCTCTGACGACACTTTCTTTTTCCTTAGAAGTCTTATGTCTCTCCTCTCTCTTTAAATGCGCAGCAACCTTTGCTACTAACTGATGGACACTAAACGGTTTAGTAATATAATCATCTCCACCTAAATTTAAACCTGATACAATATCATTTTCACTATCTCTAGCGCTTACGAAGACAATTGGAGTATCTACTTCATCACGAATTTTTTTACAAATCTGTAGTCCGTCAATATTAGGCATCATGACATCAAGAAGAATTAAATCAAAACCTTTAAAATCATTAATTGAAAGAGGAACTTTAACCTCTTGGTAGGTGGTTACCTCATAATTTTTCATCTCTAAAATAGTTCTCATCAGTTTCAAAATTTCAAAATCATCATCTACAGCTAATATCTTATACATCCTGATACCTCGAAAATATTATATATCTATTTTACACTATTATTGCACAAAATTCGTAATATTTAGCAATCTAATTTCTTGATTATTGTCATTTTTACTTAACCAGCTATTATCATATAGAATTTTAATTGCTTCATCTGGTTGATCTTTTAAGTTATACTTTTCAATAATCAGTCCCAATGCCGCAGATACTTTAGGAGTAGCAATAGAGGTCCCATAAGCATAAGTGAATTTTCCTTCCAACGTAGGAACAATTACCCAATCTTTCTCATATAACTTTTTACTAACCCAGTTTTCATAACCAACTTCTGCTAATGCCTTAGTTCCACCTCCAGTAGCATAAATATCTACACTACTACCCCTATTTGAAAAACTGGAAATATAGTCATCATCATCTACGGAACCAACTGCAACAATGTTATCTAATTCCGCTGGGATATCTCTTACAAGTCCATCTATCTGATTATAATCTTTGCCAATTAAACTTCCTAGATGATCTTTCAATTCAGCTTGATTATCTAAATCAATCCCCTCATCGCCAACAGAGGCAACAACAACCGAACCTTGATTATAAGCATAATCGATTGCTCTTTGATAAATGTTAACTAAGGCAGTATTGTCATCTTCGTCAGTGGAGTTTTCTAACAGGTACTCTCCTAAACTTAAATTAATGACATCAACATCATCTTTTGCTGCTTGAATAAGCGCTTTTAATATCCATTGATCTTGAGCGTTTCCCTCGTCAAATACACGATACATCCTTATTTTCATTCCTGGAGCAATACCTTGATATTCACCATTTGATGAAATTTGTCCAACAACTGATGTTGCATGTCCTGTTTTATCGAGAATATTTTGCTCATCAACTGCTCCAGTATCTAAATCTGCTGTAAAGTTTTTTACTGAAATAATATTTGAATAAATTTGTGGGTTATCATATGTAATACCTGAGTCTATGACTCCAATTGTTGCCTTACCAGTTGATTTATGTCTAAATTTGGTCCCCGTACTGATACTTTTTTGCATATCCCACTGATTTGACCAGAAATCAAAGCTATTATTTGTATAAACATTTTCACCATATAAATAGGTTATGTTAGGTTTTACAGTTAACGTATTATCAGCCACAATTTCTTCAATATACGAATCGTGTTGTTCTCGAATTTCATCAATACTTTTATTAGTAGATACAGTTAAAAAGTTTATTTCAGGAATTTTATCTATAACCTTGATTCCTTGTTTTTCAAAATTCATTTCAATATCAATAATCGACTCAGTATTTTTCAGTAGAATATTATACCTAGCATCCTCATTTTCATTAGCTTGCACTTGTAAATTACTAAATGAAAGAATAATTGACGACAAAAAAATGTTCAATACTAAATTTCTTTTTTTCATGGCTCTAACCTCTATATTTTTTTAGCTATATTGTACCAATTATATTTCAGAATTTCTTCAGAATAATTGTCATTTCTTCTTTATTTTTCTATGCAGTGATCTTTTTTTATTAGCATATTTTTTACCATTCTCGATTAATCCTACATCATTTAAGATTTTGACAAACTTTTTCAATCTCCTGGCTATATAGACCATCTTTTGACTTACTTAACTGCTTTTGATAAGTTTCTATTTCTAGCTCAGCATCCTCTATGGTTATAGCTGCAGTCAGATTCATATTGGCATAATCATATCTAGCCAAACAGCGGTTCTCCATATCATTGTTGTTAAGATTAAGCAATACCTCAATAACCTTGTTGAGATGAACTACGTTGTCCTGCAACCTCAATTAGGAGATTAATCTCTTCAATCTTTTTTCTTAAATGTAGCAATTGTTGATAGTCATCTTTTTGGAATAACCTAACTGTTATCGATTAACTGACGAATGAGCTCGCGACGATGCATATAGATTGATTAAATTCGGGTGCCTCCTTATTGTAAATGAAGAATTGTGCAGTCTCACGGATAAAGACATGGTAGTGTTTATCACTTTCTACCTCTTTAATATCTAAATGACACTTTGGAATAAAGACCAATCCAGCTTTTTTTGACGCCATAATTCAACCTAATAAAGGGACCATCTTTTACCAGATTATCAATTTGGTGGTCGGCTAAGATAGTCTTAAAATTCCTGAACCTGTTCTCGTTTCACATTAAATTCTTGATAGGTCTCTCGCAAGTGTTCTTCGTTATAGGGTTAACGCTTATCTAATTGCTTGCCTCGAATAACTTACTTCATAGGCATATCCATCATCAAAAATCAAGAGAATCTTTATTTGCTTCTAAATTTTTAAAAAGCCTCTTATATTTACTCTATCTGAGCACATCTCGTAAGTTATGATTCCGCTCTTTATCAGTGCTTAATAATTCCACAAATATTTCCAACTTCCTAGCTAATCCTTCGTATTCATCAAGATAATGACCTAGTTCCTCTTGCAGCACTCTTATTGCTTCGGTCACTTGTTCTACTGTAATTGATTCTGTCAAATTTAGTTTTGAAAAATCATACCTTGCTAGTTTTCGACTGCTCAGTTCGGCACTCTTCAGATTGATAAATACTTCCGCCATCTTGTTTAAGGTGGCGATTTTTTCGTTTGTTTGAGTCAGTTTTATATCTAGCTCTGCTATTTCTGCGACTAGTTCGTCTTTAATGTTCTGGTATTTTTTATCTTTCTTGGTTAATTCAATGAAGAGGTTAATCTCAGAAATTTTTTCTTGAAGTCTTTCAACAGTCGGTCGTCTGTATGGTATCATCCTACTATCGTTGGTTAGTTGTCTAATCAAGGTTCGCCCTTTGATATACCGATTCTTATCCGAATGTTCTTTGTTATAGACAAAGTAAGAGGTTGTCTCACGGATATAGACTTTATATTTTTTCTGATTCTCTTCTTCAAGAATATCTAATTGATAGTTGGGAATGAAAATAAGGCCACTCTGTTTGACACCAAAAGACACCTTGATATAAATGCCCTCATCAACTCGCTTCTCTATTTGGTGCTCTGCAAGTTCCACTTCAAATTCATGAACGGCATCTCGTTTTTCCTTAAATGTCTCAAAGGCTTCTTCAATCTCTTCAGTGGATACCTTATCCTTATCTCGTTCTTCTTGAAAAGCATGGTACTGTTCCTGTATATCCTCTAATCCTTTTGAATCACCAATTTCCTTATTTTTAAAATAATCTTGAAAAAAATTGACATCATATAATTTCTTATCACTTATTTTTTTATGGCCTAAACTTATCTTTTGACTCTCTTCTTCCAAGATAAAAGTTACATTTTTTTGTTTTAAGTCAATGATTAGATTCAATTCTTTCGCTTTTGTTAGTAACTCTTCTAAAGAATTAACACGCCCCAAAAGAAATTCTAATCGACTTTCAATTTCTATCTTGGCAAAATGCGTTCTTAAAAAATCTTCATCATATAAATCTCGTTTACTGAGTTGACGTCCTCGGATTGACTTGATCATTGCTCTATCCGTCATTATAAAGCGACTATGCTTCTTACTAAAATCAATATGAACATGTAGCTGCTCTGCTTTTTCTAAAAAATCATCAAAGGACTTTGAGTGTTGCATCAAAAAATAAAGACGTTGTTTCAATTCAAATTTATGACTAATCTTCCTATATTTTTGATAGTCATAGTAAGAGAAACGCTTTTCAATAATTTTCGCCCCAGCCACTTTAGAAATACGATCTGAAATCATACGAAGGTTTCGTTCCAAGGCATAATTCCATATCAACTTTTTATCTGAATTACGGTCAATGGCGTTGATTAGTATGTGGTTATGGAGATGATATTTGTCTGTGTGAGTCGATACGATGAAACGAAAACAGCCTCCCGTTAATTCCATCACGGTCTCGTAACCAATCCGATTGATTTCTTCAGGTGTCAGGTTATCCTCAGGAGAAAATGATTGAATAAGGTGATGAGCATGAATAGTCTGCTGGTGTTTTTCTTGTCTGTCATTTCTTGATTCGTATAGCTTATCATTGTTAGTAAAGTTAACATTGTACATTTCAACCATTTCTTCATAGTTAGGAAAGTCTAAGTAATTGCTCATGCCAAAATCAGATACCAATTTCAGATTGTCCGTTTTATTTGGGTTGAGAATATACTTAATCAAACGCCTACGGTATTTTTTCCCGTGTGTCGCAAAGTGTTTAGTGACTACCATAAAACTCCTTCAGTCTTTTCACTTCTACTTGAAATTCTCTATCTACTTCCTTAATTAACTCTCCGACTCCTTTACGCAGTTCTTGTAATTGGTCCTGAGAAATCAGATGGCTTTGATTAATCGTACGCGCAATTTGATTGATGTTATTTCCAATCCGTCTCAATTCAAAAACTAACTGGTCATAAGTATCAGTGTTAATCGTGACAAATGACATATTGGGATTAAGCAACACTTTCCTAGCATAGGCTGAGAAATTTTGACAATTACTCTTAGCAATTCGCTCATTCAATTGATATAATTCTGAATCTGTTAGAAATACTTTTTTGAGATTGGTACGATAACGATAAACCATAGTAGCCTCCTAACCAATATATTTTTCACGAAACTCACGACTGAGTGGATGAGTCTGATTCACTTCTGCAATTAATTCTTGAACGCAGGTCAATAAGATTGATACATGCTCTTGAGTCACTTGGCGATTTTCTCTTGCAATAACCAGGACTTCATGTATATCTCGACTAATCTGCTCAAACTTTTGAGATTGCCAAAGGAAGAACCATTCTTTAGCAGCTAACTTTTTATCATCAATCATCAAAATTTTATCTCTCACAAAGGGAGAAAAGTGACGATAATTGCCAACCTCCATCATCTTTTCAATCCGTTTTAGCTCATCAGCGGTTAGATTTACCTCTTTTCGAATGTCACGATACTGTTCAGACATCTCTTTTCCTCACTTTCATCCTTTCTCGGGCAAGACCCGACCCCGTGTGTCATACGGGAAATTTCCTAAAGACCTTGTTCGGTCTTTGCGAGCTCAGATATTGTGTCCACAATATCCCCAAAATCATATCGCCAGCTGACCAAAACCTTCCAGTTTTGACATCTAACGATAAGATAACTTGGTGGCTCCGCCCCCACCCCCAGTGAAAATCAAGATTTGATTTCCTTAGGAATAGTATTAGGATAATAGAGATGATTTGGAAAAAGTATCACAGTTTGAAAATGAGAGTAAGAAAAAAGAGAGCTGAACGCTCTCGGTAAACTATCTTAAATATTTAGCAAAATATTCTTTAAAAATATATGGTTCTAAACTCTTTTGTGAAAAAACTTTAGAGAGTTTAATACATTCTTTTACAATACCTTTTCCTGGTCGGAGGTAAAATGCTCTAATACCTTGAAGTAACTTACCAGCATGTGAATGATACTCTTGATTTGTCATCTCATCTAAACGAATATCTACTGCTAGTGCGAATTTATTACCATAAAGAATATCATCCTCATATCTATGTCTAGTCATATAATCTTTAATATCATAGAGCATGGAATTCATATTTCTATAATTTGGTTCCCCTACTAATGCTCTACTCGCTCTATTTATACCATCAACATAGCTATATGCATCGTTTAGAGAATTAAAATCTCAAAATCTCTTCGAATCAAAATACTTATATTCCCTATCTAGTTGTGATTTTAGTACTCGTAAAATAGATAATGCAGTATTCTTATCATTATTTTTTATTGCAATATAGGCTTCATTAACCCCATCATTATAAAAATCAATATGTTGATTAATTTCAAACCCCAAAATACCAGTAATATCAAATTTCAGTACATCGTGATGCAAAGTAATCATAAATTCCTTCTTTCTATGAAATTATCAAATGAAAAATTACCATTATTGTTGCATAATAATCTATTTATTTCGCTAACATAGTTTGTCTTGTTATCAATAAGGATTATTTTTGATTTTGCTCTAGTGATTGCAACATAATGGTCCTCGAACTTTAATGTATTTTTATATCTGTCAATCAAATATTCAACAAATATTATCACCGTATCTGCAGCTAGTCCCTTTGAATTATGTGTTGTCATTAATAAGTTATTTTTCAATGAACTAGTATCAAATAAGATTCTATTCTCTACATTAATTAAAACTTCAAGTAATATTTGACTTTCTAATTTATCACCAAATTGTGTAATTGATACACCTAGATATGACGCTATATCTTCGATAAGTAATCGCTCAGGATTTTGACGCAAGATTTTCAATTTTTTTAATAATCTTTTCCTAAAATCGTCATTATAATCAGGAAAAAGATTGTTCAACACATCATACTCAGAAAAACTTTCAAGAAAATAATATTGAGCTAAAGATTGTAAAAAACTACCATTGGTACACTCTATAAATGGATTTTTTCTGACATAATCAAATTCATTTGGGAATATTCCACCTAATTGTGTTACAGTTTCTTCAATATGTTGATTGTTTCCAATTAAAAAATAATTTTTTTCATCTAAATTTATATCACCATTATCTACCAGAGATCTGATAACATCTTCTTTTAAAGCAAATTGCTTAGTCTCTATATATAAAATAGAACCTGTTTCATTAATAGAATCAATTTTTACTTCTGGAGTTAGAGCTAATGAAAAATCTACAATTTTAGGTAAACTCCTAAAATTACCAATAAACCTCTCTTTTTTAAAATCATTTTCGTTTTCCCATAAATTTTTAATATATCTAGGCGAAGCCCCTCTCCATTGATAAATTGATTGTTTATCATCTCCTACAATAAATAATCGAATTCCCAGTTCATCTTTTAAATACATGAATAAATCATTCATAGATTGATCACAATCCTGAAACTCATCGATATAAAGTGAATTGAATTTATACTTTAGATACTCTGATGCAGACTCAATATTTTTTAGTATATCTAAAGCAACTTCACATTTAAAATTCTTACCTTGCCGAGCGGTCGGATTATCATAAGTAGCAAAAATACCATTTTGCATTATTTGACATAGTCCAATATCGAAATTATTAAACTTGTATTCTTGCTGAAAACTAAACTGTAACGACGTTGCAACTTTATACCTTTGATCAAGGAAAGGGAGAATAATCTCATTATCTAAAAATGAATCAATAGTAGATACAACAACATTTTCTGGAATTTCAACTAATTTCTGTTTTATTTCTTCAGTTGCGTTCCGAGTGAAAGTTATCGCTGCTAGTTTTTGATAATTATCTAGCTTTTTAGAATCGCTTTTTAGCTTTTCAGCTAAAAAAGTTGTTTTTCCCGAACCTGCGTTAGCTAAAATTAGAATGTTTCCTTGATACTCTAATAACTCTTTTTTGATATTTTCATCTCGTGTAGCAATATCACTCATAGTCTAAAAACTCCGCTAAAACTTTAAAATACTCTGATTTCACAATTTTGTGTGCAATTTCTTGAGTAAGGTCCCTATCAATATATTCCAACATATTATACTGCTTACTACTTTGTAACCAATTCACAAAATCTGATACATTCATTCCATTTCTCTCGCTTTCGGACAGTACCTTAGCTAAATCGTTTTCTAAATCAATCTCTGATATATATAGCCTCTTTGAATTCAATTGAGATACTAAAGTATATTCCATAATATACAATTCTTTCTTTTTAGCTTTTATATTCTGATTTCTCTCTTCCTTTGAAGAGAAATCGATACGATAATTATTTAATTTAGCAACTATATTGTCATCAAGAATCTCAATACATCGATTGAATCCTATTGGAGAAAATTCATGTTTATCACCTCTACTAGCCTTTAAATCATTATCTGTCTTCACAAAGAATTCTATACCTAATTCTCTATACAGCTTTGCATAAGGTTTAAAATTTATACCATTGACTTGTAACAAGTATTTTCCTTCTACTTCAAAATCAGGACCAAGGTATTCAAAAATAGAAGAAAATAAGTAGTATTCTGATGGACCTTCAACCAAAAGAACTCTATCATAGAAGATAGACTGCGCTAATGATTTATTTAATTTTTTCTTTAAATTTGAAAACTCACTTGGTACCTTGTAGTATGAAGAATGTCCTGTTGCTTCCTGTTGATTAGTTATCTTTATGAGCTGAGTATTATTCATTTCATAAAGCACTTCTGCTGAATGAGTTGTTAAGAAGAAGTATTCGTATATATTCTGAATGAAAAGCTGTTTAGAAAGTGATACTTGTACTGATCTGTGCAGACTATTCTCTGGTTCCTCTATTAGATAAATTATCACTTTACTACTGTACTGTTTTTCTGAAATCAGATGATTAATAGCATATGATAAAAGTTTTTTTCGTCCATCCCCAGATGTTGGATAATTTTGAGTGTCTCCATTCCAATTTATATACGGAGTAAGATTATCCAAATAACCCGAAATTGAAATTTCTGATTGGATTTTTATCTCTAAATCTTCTTTACGATAGCTTTTATAGGCATCCGTCAGTTGTGACTGAACACTAGTAATTAAACTTAGATTAGAAATATTTGTATTTAAATCAATAATACTACTCTCAATCGCTTTCTCAAGTGCTACATCTTCATCAGTTTTAGTATCATCTGAGAACAATAATTTTCTATTTCGCTTAAAAAATGCATCCAACTCTATCGCAGGATTTACATAGACTATTTGGAAAATCTTATCAATATCACTCCTTGTACCATATTGAGGTACTTCCACTAAATCATCTAAAGTAGAACCCCAACTTAATACCGGGTTTCCAAACAACTCTTTCTCATCATACATCGCCTCCAAGGAAATGAAGAATGTATCTAAACTTGCATTTTTTCTTGCTCCAGCAACTGTTGAAATTAATAAACGTGAATGTGAAGACTTTAGTGACTCTTCATCATCCTCTTCCCTATCAGACAAATCAATTTCAAGCTGTATTTTTATAGGTTTACTAATATCATGTTTATGATAATCTGATTTAATAAAACCTTTATTTCTGATACTTCTATCTAACAAATATCTTATTGCAAACAAAAGATTTGTTTTTCCCGAATCGTTCATCCCGAATATCACATTTTTATTTGATAAGTCAATTTCAATAGAACTAAAATTACGAAAATTTTCAATTACTAACTTTTTAAATTCCATAGTTACTCTCCAGCAAATTCTTATTATTCAGTTTAACTAACCGTTCCCGACCTAACTTCATCATCTCTTCCTCAACTTTACTCCATTTTCCAAAGAGACATTCTTGTAGCCCTTCAGCTGCGGAGCCTTTATCAGTTTCAGAATCATAGATACAAGTTTTATCTCTTTGATAAACCTGGATTTGGTCAAAGAGTTGTTCGCCTTCTAACTCTCTTAGGTTATCAACCAAATGTTCTACAATACCATCATGATGTTCTTTAGGGGTTGCTCTGGCCTGATTGGGATCTATGGCATATAGTTCTTCGTAACGAATCAAGGTGCTGAGATATGACAATTCAGGCTTGGTGGCTATCAAGGCTAATGAGACTTGGTAACCCCTTGATTTTAATAGCTGTGCAGTTTTTCTTGGGACATCTGTCGTTCTCAAAGTTCCTTCAATTAACAAATGATAGCCTTGCGTGCTGAGTTCATCAACAAGATGTTCGACCATCTTTCCTGCAAATTCCTTGGTATAGTCCACGCTATCCTTGCCATACTTTTCTTGCAGTGCTAAGTAATTGGGATGCTGAGAACGATAGCTATCACCATCGATGATGCTGATATTGCCTTGAAATTCTTTCTGCTTTATACGATGTATCGTTGTCTTACCTGCTCCGCTTTGTCCACCAAGCAAGATAGCTTTCGGTTGACCTGTAATAGTCTTTCCACGAGTTAGGGCTCGAATAGTTCGCTGTAAGGCTTTCTGAAACTCAGTCTCACTAAATTCTTCCAGCCTCATTAAGCCACCACCCGATGATGCACCATGTCTAACATCCGCTCAATACCGTCTAAATAACCATTGTAACGCTCTACCTCATCGAAAGTATCAACTAGGTAAATTTTTGTATTGATTAATTCAGACAGATCATCACTCATGAGAATCCAAGGATTCGATTCATCATCAAAAGCAATATCTTGACTATCCTGGTAGCGATAGAGCTGTGATAAAATGGCTGCTCCACGTTCTTTAATGACTTCTACTTTTAAGGTCAATTGATAATCTTCAACGGGTGTTAACATCTTGTCCTCACCAACAATATCAACGTATGAAACGTTAAATTTTTGGCAAATTCGGTCAATCAATTCGGTTGACACCGTGCTAGTCCCATTTTCATAGCGACTCAAACTATTACGGGAAATTCCAATAATTTTCGCAAATTCTGGCTGTGTTAAATCATGTGTTCGACGTAGTGATTTGATATTGTCTCCAATCATAGATAAAGACCTCCTCATATTTGCTTTCATTATACCATAAAAAACGGATAAAGCACCAAATATGGTGCGTAGACTGAAGACAAACTAGTCGAGAGCCTGGTTTGTCTTTTTGTTTTCTGTGTTATTTTTGAAAAAAATAGTCTAGAAGAGTGGTTTAGGGCAAAATAAAAAGGCCTTCCCGCCATCATTTTGACCA